>NZ_JMQK01000032.1:0-34474 GCF_000705355.1 Pseudorhizobium marinum | reverse complement strand
CCCGGAACTCTGCCGCATGCATCCTGCACGCGTCGTTCGGTATCATTTTCTTTGCCGGGCTCACAAGCTCATTACAAGCACTGGGAGGCCACGACCTCGCGCCGGGGCAGTCTCCGATCATCGAAATTGCTGCTCCGGATGTCGTCAGGCAGACGACGAAGGCCTCTGCCCGAACTTCCGCAATCGCCTTCGCAGGTTCACGAGGTGTCGCGCGTGAGTGCGTTCGACGCGTTTGACATCGATAAGCGTGAGGTCTCCGCACAGGGCAAAAGTATGGAAGCCATCCGGGTGATCCGCCGACGCCAGGTCGCCCGTCAGATCCACCTCCAGATGCCGCATCGCGACGTGCTCCGGCGTCAGGGCGTCGAAGCGGAGGAAGCGCAGGCTGCCACCATAGGTCCGGCTGCAGTCCTGCACCGGCAGGATCACGGCACCATCGGCGTCGACGAAGGGTGTCCCTCCCGGCCGTGCGCCGGCGCGGTCCACCAGGACCGGATTTTGCGGATGCGTCTTCCATGGGCCGGTCAGGCTGTCGGAGAAGGCGATATGAAGCTCGCGCTGATCGCGTGCGTCGGGCCCGACGATGGTGAAGAACATCCACCACATCCGGTCCTTGTAGATCAGCGAGGCCTCGGCGCCTGCCGTATCGGGCAACAGGGCCGTTTCGCGCACCCAGTCGTGGGGAAAGGCACGGGCGCGATAGAGAGCAATCTCTCCCGCCTTGTGGCTCTCCGGCACCATGAACACGTCCCCGTCGGTCTCGATCAGGAAGGGGTAGGAGAGGTGGAAGGGGCGCGCCAGGGCGACCTCACTGCCCTGCCACTGCAAGTCGGGCCCAAGCTCATGGCGCTCGATCAAGGCATGCTTCGTCCGGTAATCGAAGGCTTCCACGAACACATGCGTCGTGCCATTTCGCTGGATGCCGAAGGGATCTGCCAGATACCGCCAGGGTCCAGGGTCAGGCAGCCATGTTATCCGGGAAGACACATGCGCCAGCGCTGCTGGGTCCAGCAGTTCAAGGGCTGGTGCAGGGACAATGCCGACCCGCCAGAAGTCGCTCTTAGGCTTTGGAAGCATCGGTCAGTGGCAAGCCGGAGATGTGGGGCGGTCGTGCGGTGCGCTGCTGGAGCCTCTCGGCAACCTGAGCATAGAACTCCAGGACATTGGCAACCCCGTTCGATCGAGAGAAAGGACGCAGATCGTAATCCATCCGCGGGGCACTCACAACACGATCGGATCGGAACGTGGTGGAGAGCGCTGCAGAGAGGTCGTCGACGGATCCTGGCTGCACGAGCGTCACCGGATAGTTACGCAGATATTCCGAAGGCCCCTCGGTTGCGGTGGCTATGATCGGAAGCCCCTCCTGCATCGCCTCCAGTATCGCCAGGCCGAAGGTTTCTTCTCTGGACGGCGATATGAAGAGATCGAGGTTGCGCAGGAAACCGGAAACGTTGTCGCGATGGCCAAGCAGGTGAACTCGCGGATCGCCTGCAGCCAGCTTCGTCAGTGCCGCGCGGTCCGGGCCTTCGCCGAGGATGACCAGAGCTGCATCCTGGGGAGCCGACCGTAGAAAGGCGGAGATCAGAACGTCCTGGCCCTTGCTGGGATGCAATCGCCCGACCGCACCCACAAGCCTAGTCTCCGCGGGCAAATCGAGCTCGGCCCGCAGGTCGCAGGCTTCCCCATGCGCCGATGCGGGCAGCCAGTTCGAGACCAGACGGGCTTGCCCGGCGTAGCCGTTCAGGCGCGCCAGTTGCGCATTGTTGACGCAGATCAGGCCGTCCATCCGTGCGTGTTGTCTCGCCTTGTAGCCGACATGCAGCGTTGCGATCTTGGCAACGGTATCCGGCGCCTTCGCAACCGCCTTGCAGGCGGGGCCGAGATGGGCGTGGCACACGTCAATCGGGGTGGCGGCGATCAGGCGGCGCAGCTTCAGACCGCGCAGAAATGGCGTCCTGAAGCCGTGATAGGTGACGTTGTCGGACAACAGGGCGGCGATCGGAGCGCCGGCACGTCCCACGACCCGGACGTCATGGCCCAGTGCGGCCTGCTCGTTGGCGAGGTCTATGCAATAGCGTTCCGATCCCGCGAGCCGCGATGTAAACAGGACGTGCAGAATGCGAAAACGATGCAACACGGAAGATCAATCCCACAAGCGGTTCTGCCGCCAGATGGTGGCACAGGTAAGCCGCAAAGCACATTTCCGACGCGGAGGCAATTTCTATTCGTGATTACAGCTGAATCCGGATGCTTCGGAGTGACATCCGAGCATCCGTGGGCGCTCGAGCTCGGGAATGTATCGTCCGGACGTCTGTTTGCCAGATGCCCCCGTCACGTCTTGCTGTATTGAACAAGTTTCTTCTTGCCGACGACCTGGCGAAAAACCTTACACAGCCAGCGTCGAGCATGCCATAAGGGCGCCGCAACGCGACGCCTGGGCCAAAAACATGATCCGTATCGAGAATATCAGCAAGCAGAACAGCCACCGCCTTCTCTTCATCGAGGCCTCGGCGGCCTTGAACAAGGGCGAGAAGATCGGCCTCGTCGGGCCCAACGGGGCCGGCAAGACGACGCTCTTTAGGATGATCACCGGCGAAGAGCAGCCGGATGATGGTCAGGTGGCCGCCGAAAAGAATGTCTCGATCGGCTATTTCAACCAGGACGTCGGCGAGATGGCAGGGCGCAGCGCCGTGGCCGAGGTCATGGAAGGCGCAGGCCCCGTCAGCGAGGTTGCCGCGGAACTCCGGCAGCTCGAGGCGGCAATGTCGGATCCGGACCGCATGGACGAGATGGACGAGATCATCGAGCGCTACGGCGAGGTCCAGGCACGTTACGAGGAGCTCGACGGCTATGCGCTCGAGGGCCGGGCGCGGGAAGTGCTGGCGGGTCTCAGCTTCTCGCAGGAGATGATGGACGGCGATGTCGGCAAGCTCTCAGGCGGATGGAAGATGCGTGTCGCGCTCGCCCGGATCCTGCTGATGCGGCCCGACGTCATGCTGCTCGACGAACCGAGTAACCACCTCGATCTCGAAAGCCTGATCTGGCTGGAGGAATTCCTGCGGGGATATGACGGCGCGCTCTTGATGACATCGCACGACCGCGAGTTCATGAACCGCATCGTCACCAAGATCATCGAGATCGATGCCGGCTCACTCAACAGCTATTCCGGCGACTACGGGTTCTACGAGGAGCAGCGGGCGCTCAACGAGAAGAACCAGCAGGCGCAGTTCGAACGGCAGCAGGCGATGCTGGCCAAGGAAATGAAGTTCATCGAGCGCTTCAAGGCGCGCGCCTCGCATGCCACGCAGGTCCAGAGCCGGGTCAAGAAGCTCGACAAGATCGACCGCGTCGAGCCGCCCCGGCGGCGCCAGACGGTGGCCTTCGACTTCCTGCCTGCGCCGCGCTCGGGAGAGGATGTCGTCAACCTGAAAAACGTCCACAAGGCCTATGGCAGCCGCACCATCTACAAAGGGCTGGACTTCATGGTCCGCCGCCGCGAGCGCTGGTGCATCATGGGCGTCAACGGTGCCGGCAAGTCGACGCTTCTGAAGCTCGTCACCGGCGCCACCGATCCGGACGAAGGCCGCGTCTCGCTCGGCGCCAGCGTCAAGCTCGGCTATTTCGCACAGCATGCGATGGATGTCCTGGATGGCGACAGCACCGTCCTGCAGTGGCTCGAGGAGCGTTTCCCCAAGGCAGGGCAGGCGCCGCTGCGCGCCCTGTCCGGCTGCTTCGGCTTTTCGGGCGACGACGTGGAGAAGCGCTGCCGGGTGTTGTCGGGCGGCGAAAAGGCACGACTGGTAATGGCGGCGATGCTGTTCGACCCGCCGAATTTCCTCGTCCTCGACGAGCCGACCAACCACCTCGACCTCGATACCAAGGAAATGCTGATCAAGGCGCTCTCGGCCTATGAGGGCACCATGCTCTTCGTTTCGCACGATCGGCGCTTTCTCTCGGCGCTCTCCAACCGCGTGCTGGAGTTGGCGGAAGACGGCATCCACCAGTATGGCGGCGGCTATACGGAATATGTGGAGCGGACGGGCCAGGAAGCGCCGGGCCTGCTGCGGCAGTAGCCGCAGCGAGGTTCGCCCCGTCCACGCCTAGCCTCGGGCGATGGCGTGGAAGAAGCTGCCGCTGACATGTCCCCGGCGTCCGCCGGAAAAGCCGATCTCCTTGCCCAGGCCATCGGCGATGGTCGCCAGCGGTTCGTCCGTGCCGGGGGCGATGACGCGGGCATAATGGAATTCGTGGCCGCGGATCGTCTCGCCTTTCAGGCCCAGCGGACTGTCGGCCAGAAGCGTGGCCTGGCGGTAGCCGAGGTTCATCTTGCGCTTGGCAAAGCTCGTCTGGTGGGAGAGCAGGCCGGTCATCCGGTGCATCTCGCCTTCGGCATCCTCCAGCGCTTCGCCCAGCACCATGTAGCCGCCGCATTCGCCGTGGACCGGCTTGACCTCCGCAAATCGTTGCATGCCGCTGCGGAAGTTTTCCGCTGCAGCCAGCGCTCCGGCGTGCAGTTCGGGATATCCTCCCGGAAGCCAGCAGACGTCGCAGTGCTTAGGCGGGCTCTCGTTGGCGAGCGGCGAGAACGGCACGAGCTCGGCGCCCGCCTCACGCCAGAGCCTGCCGAGGTGGGGATAGAGAAAGGTGAAGGCCGCATCCTGCGCCAGGGCGATCCGCTGGCCGGGCGGCGCAAGCGCGTGACTAGGCGATCCATGCGCAACGTCGAAGGGCCTGGCGGCGGCAAAGATCGCGTCCAGGTCCAGCGCTGCTTCCATCGCGTCGGCCAGCCGGTCGATATGGGCATTCATTTCCGGATGCTCGCTCGCCTGCACCAGGCCCAGATGCCGTTCCGGCAGCGTCAGGGCCGGGTCCCGCAGCACGGTGCCGAGCACCGGCAGGCCGATCTCGGCAATCGCCTCGCTGCAGAGGCTGCGGTGGCGCTCGCTCCCGGCACGGTTCAGCACGCAGCCGGCGATCTTCACCTGAGAATCGTAATGGGCAAAACCATAGGCGACCGCCGCAGCCGTCTGCGATTGTCCCGAGACGTCGAGCACCAGCAGCACGGGCACGCCGAACTGGCGCGCCAGGTCGGAGGCCGCACCGGTCCGATTGCGGTCGCTGCGGATGCCGTCGAAGAGGCCCATGGCGCTCTCGATCAGCAGCAGTTCCGCGTCCTGCGCCTGCGCGCGCGCCAGATGGCGAAGCAGGTCCGGCTCCATGGCCCAGCTGTCGAGATTGAGGCCCGGCAGACCGGTTGCCGCCTCATGGAAGCCCGGATCGATGAAATCCGGCCCGGTCTTGGCGCCGCGCACCTTCACGCCGCGCCGGGCAAAGGCCCGCAGCAGGCCGATGGTGACACTTGTCTTGCCGGATCCCGATCGGGGGGCGCCGATGATCAGCGCGCGGGCGCTCACGTGGCCGGCTCCTGGCTCAGCAAGTCGCGCATCGTGACGATGTCGCCGATGACGATCAGCGCGGGGGCTGAAAAATCCTGGCGCTGAACTTCCCGCTCCACAGTGGCCAGCGTCGCGACCAGCAGCCGCTCGTCGGGCGTGGTGGCGGCCATCAGCACCGCCGTCGGTGTCGCAGGCGAAAGTCCCCCGTCGATCAGCAGGCGGCTGATCTCGCCGATCATCTTGAGGCCCATGTAGACGATGATCGGCTCGCCGAGCTTGGCAAGCGCGCGCCAGTCGAGGTCGTCCTCGGTGCCTGCAGCATGGCCGGTGGCCAGCGTGATCGAGCGGCTGATACCGCGCATGGTGGCCGGAATACGGGCCGAGGCGAGTGCGGCCAGCGAGGACGTCATTCCCGGCAGGATGCGGAAGGGGATGCCGGCCTTCACCAGCGCTTCGGCCTCTTCGCCGCCGCGCCCGAAGATGAAGGGGTCGCCGCCCTTCAGCCGCAGCACCTTCTTGCCTGCCTGCGCCAGCTCGATCAGCGAGGCTGTGATGTTGTCCTGCGTCGCGGATGGCTTGCCGCCGCGCTTGCCCGCAAAATGCAGTTCAGCCGCGGTGGCAAACGCCAGAACCTCCGGCGAGACGAGCGCATCGTAGACGATGCAGTCAGCCTTAGACAGGGCATCGGCCACTTCGAGCGTCAGGTAGCGGGGATGGCCGGGACCTGCGCCGGCAAGCCAGACGTGGCCCGGCTCGAACCGGGGCGCTGCAGCAGAAATGGCGGCGATGGTATCATTCAGACTCATGCGACAACCTTTTGCCGATGACGGCGCTCGACCGCAAGGATATAGAACGCC
The DNA here is from genome assembly GCF_000705355.1 of Pseudorhizobium marinum. Classification (NCBI taxonomy): domain Bacteria; kingdom Pseudomonadati; phylum Pseudomonadota; class Alphaproteobacteria; order Hyphomicrobiales; family Rhizobiaceae; genus Pseudorhizobium; species Pseudorhizobium marinum. The sequence continues at coordinate 28,221 of NZ_JMQK01000032.1, read as the reverse complement.
CATGGAGACCAACGACAAGAACCTTCGCCGGGGCTGGACCACGGGCACCTGCGCGGCTGCCGCCACCAAGGCCGCCTGCATGGGGATGCTCGAAGGTCGCTTTCCGTCGATGGTCGAGGTCACGCTGCCGGGCGGCCAGCGACCGGCCTTTGCCGTCGCGCAGGAGGAAATCGGCGGCGATTTCGCCCGGGCGGGCATTGTGAAGGATGCCGGCGACGATCCGGACGTGACCCATGGCGCGTTTATCGTCAGCACCGTGCGGCGCGGACAGCCGGGAGCCGGCATCACCTTCCACGCCGGCAAAGGCGTCGGCATGATCACCCGCGCCGGCCTGCCGCTGCCGCCGGGGGAGCCTGCCATCAACCCGGTTCCGCGAAAGATGATCGCCGCGGCGGTTGCCGAGGTGATGGGCGGGGACGCCGATCTTGCTGTGGAAATCTCCGTCGTTGACGGCGAGAAGCTGGCCGAAAAGACGCTCAACGGGCGTCTCGGCATCGTCGGTGGGCTGTCCATCCTCGGCACGACGGGCATCGTCATTCCGTTTTCCTGCTCCGCCTGGATCCATTCGATCTGGCGTGGGATCGACGTCGCGCGCGCCGCCGGCCTCACCCATGTGGCGGGTTCCACCGGCAATGCCTCCGAAATGGCCGTCGCCGCCCATCACGGCCTGCCGGACGTCGCCCTGATCGACATGGGCGATTTCGTCGGCGGCATGCTGAAATATCTGCGCGATCATCCGGTCCCCCGCATCACCGTCGCCGGGGGCGTCGCCAAGATGACAAAGCTCGGCCAGGGGATGCTGGACGTCCACTCCAAGCGCGGTCTTCCGGACCTCGAGGCGCTGGCGCAGGTGGCGCGGGACTGCGGGGCAGGCGAAGAGCTTTCTGCTCGGATTGCCGGCGCCAACACGGTCGCCGAAGCTTTCGACCTCGCCTCCGAAGCGGGCGTCGAGATCGGCAACCGGATTGCCGCCCGGGCCTGGACGACGGCCGCGAAAGTCCTGAAGCAATCCGAGATCTCGCTCGAGATCCTGGTGTTCGATCGCAACGGCCGTCTCAGGGGACGGGCTGACTTCACCCCCAGTGATCATGCCGAACCCGTGTCGTCCTGAGGCCAGCCGGGGCGGAAGCGCCGCACATAGTCGGCGTTGTATAGCTGGCTCTCGACAAAATCGGCGGCGCCGAGGCCACGGCCAACGAAGATGATCGCGGTGCGCTCTACCGGTTCGGCGGCAAGCTTCGCTTCGATGTCGGACAGCGTCCCGCGGATGATGCGCTCCTCCGGCCAGGACGCGCGGACGACGATCGCGACGGGGCAGTCCGTGCCGTAGAAGGGCAGAAGCTCTGCCACCACCCGGTCGATGGCGTGGATGGCGAGATGGATCGCCAGCGTTGCACCTGTCGCACCGAAGCCGGCCAGCGTTTCGCCGTCCGGCATTTTCGAGGCGCGGCCGGAGATGCGGGTCAGCACCAGGCTCTGGGCGACTTCCGGGATCGTCAGCTCGCGTCTCAGCGCGGCGGCGGCGGCGGCAAACGAGGGCACACCGGGCGTCAGCGTGTATTCGATGCCGTGTTTCTCCAGCCGCCGGATCTGTTCGGCGACTGCGCTCCAGACCGACAGGTCGCCGGAATGCAGGCGCGCCACATCCTTGCCCTTGCGGTGCGCGGCCAGATACTCGGCCTCGATCTCGTCCAGCGACAGTGCGCCGGTGTCGATGATGCGGGCGTCCGTCGGGCAGTAGTCGAGGAGCTCGCGCGGCATGATGGAGCCGGCGTAGAGGCAGACCGGGGAGCGGGCGAGGATATCGCGGCCGCGCACGGTGATGAGGTCGGCAGCGCCGGGGCCTGCTCCGATGAAGTGGACGGTCATGAGGTTTCTCCGGAGCGGGCGAGCGCGCAGGTGGCGCCCTCGGCAATCACACGTGCCACGATCAGTTCGGACGCCGGACCGGCAGCGGCCAGTGCTGCCGCTTCCGACAGGCTGGGGGAGACGGTTCTGGCAAGGCTGTGCTGCGAGACCGTCCGCGTCCGTGGCTCGGCGGCGGTCAGGTCTTCGTCGGCCACGATGTGAAGCGGCAGGCCGAGGTGGGTCGCCAGCTCCAGGATGCCCGGCTCGTCTTCCTTGATGGTTCCGGTCGCCAGCGCGGTGACAGTGGCAGGTTCGAGGCGAGCTTCCTGGCAGGCGAGCAACAGGGCCGCCCTCACACTCTCCATTGGGGTGCCCCGACGGCAGCCAAGACCCGCGACGATCATGTGTCGCCCCCGTTCTTCTGCCAGGTCCACTGGGTGACCGGCATGGCCGACCGCCAGCCCTGCATGTTGCCCACGGGTTCCGCGCGGCTCACCTGCAGGCGGATGAGATGACCGCCGAACCGGGCCTGTGCCGCCAGCAGGACGGCCTCCATCTCGAGCGTCACGGCATTGGCGACCAGGCGCCCCTCCGGCTTCAGGCAATCCATCGCCGTCTCCAGCACGCCCGGCTCGCTGCCGCCGCCGCCAATGAAGATCGCGTCGGGTGGTTCCAGCCCAACAAGGGCTGAAGGCGCGCTGCCCTCGACGATCGAGAGCCCCGGCACGCCGAAGGCCTGCGCATTGCGCCGCGCCCGGGTGGCCCGCACGGGATCGGCCTCGATGCCGATCGCGCGCATGGAGGGATGCCGGAGCATCCATTCGATGCCGATCGAGCCGGAGCCGGCGCCGATGTCCCACAGCAGTTCGCCCCGGCGTGGCGCAAGCGCCGACAGGGTGACGGCGCGGATCTCCCGCTTGGTCATCTGGCCGTCGTGCTCAAAGAGGTGGTCGTCGAGGCCGGTGGCCAGTGGCAATATCCGCGCCGGTCCGTCGGTGCGGATCTCCAGGGCGACGAGGTTGAGCTCGTTGATGTCCTCAAGAGCAAAGGCCGATGCACTGGATGTCCGGATCCGCTCGCTCTCGCCGCCCAGGGCCTCGAGAACGGTCAGAATCGAGCCCCCGAAGCCGGCCTCGGCCAGCAGCCGGGCAACATCTGCCGGGCCACGGCTATCCGAGGTCAGTGCCAGCAGGCGGCGGCCGGGGTGGAGGAGGGGGCGGATCAGGTCGACCGGTCGGCCATGCAGCGAGACCGTCTCGACATCCTGCAGCGCCCAGCCGAGGCGGGCTGCCGCCAGCGAGAAGGCGGAAGGCGCCGGGAAGGTTGCGTATTCCTGCGGCTCGAGATGCCGCGACAGGGTCACGCCGACGCCGAAGAGGAAGGGGTCGCCGGAGGCCAGCACGCAGACCGGCGTGCCGCGCAGGGCCAGCACCTCGCGCATCTGCGGGTCGAAGGGGGCAGGCCAAGGCTTGGCCTCGCCGCGGACCAGCGCCTGCGCCAGCTCTAGATGCCGCCTGCCGCCGAAGACGGTGGTTGCTGAGCGGATCGCCTGCCTGGCGTTTTCGCCCAATCCGGCAATGCCGTCCTCGCCGATGCCGACGATGGACAGCCAGCGGTCTGCCGTTGCATGGTCGGCGCGCGACTCAGGAGGCATCGTGAAACACTCCATCCTCATTCTCGGCGGTACTGCGGAAGCCCGCAAGCTTGCCGAACGACTGTCGGGCGATCCGCGTTACCGCCTGGAGCTGTCGCTCGCCGGGCGCACGCTGGTGCCGGCCGAACATGCGGTGCAACTGCGCGTCGGTGGCTTCGGTGGTGCCGACGGCCTGGCGGAATACCTGCGCGAAAACCGCATCGCGATGCTGATCGATGCCACGCATCCCTATGCGGCGCAGATCTCCGCCAATGCCGCGGCTGCCTCGCGCCTGTCGGGCGTGCCGCTGCTGGCGCTGCGCCGCGCGCCTTGGCAGCGCCAGGAGGGCGACCGCTGGCATGCGGTGGCAAGCGTCGCGGAAGCCGTCGCCGCTCTCGGCGATATGCCGCGCCGGGTCTTCCTGACGCTCGGACGCCAGGAGCTCCTGCCCTTCGAGGCGGCGCCGCAGCATGACTATCTGATCCGCAGCGTCGATCCGGTCGAGCCGCCGCTCGACGTCCCGCATGCGGTCTACATCACCGATCGTGGCCCCTTCGAGGAGGTGCAGGAGGCGGCGCTTCTGTCGCGCCACGGCATCGAGGTGATCGTCGCCAAGAACAGCGGCGGACCGGCCAGCTACGGCAAGATTGCCGCCGCCCGGGCGCTCGGGATCGACGTCGTGCTGATCGAGCGACCTGCGCTCCCCGACGTCGAGGCGGTCGGCTCCGTCGAGGCGATGATCGAACGCCTCGTTCATGCGCTGCCGCCTCTGTAGCTGCGCGGCGAATAGACGAGTGGCGGCCTGCCGTCGCGGGCGATGATACGGGTCTCGGGCGAGCCGACGATGACGCAAGTCGCCATATCGGCCATGTTTCCTGCGGCGTCCTTCAGCGCGACGGTGCGGATGACCTCGTCAGCACGGCCTGCAGCCCGTCCGAAGATCACCGGCACGTCTGCAGGCAAATGCGTGCGCAGGATGTCGAAGGCGGCGTCCAGCTGATGCGGCCGCGCCTTGCTGATGGGATTGTAGAAGGCCATCACGAAGCCCGCCTCGGCAGCCGCCACCAGGCGCTTCTCGATGATCTCCCAGGGCTTCAGGTTGTTGGACAGCGATATGGCGCAGAAGTCGTGGCCGAGCGGCGCGCCGGCCCGTGCGGCCACCGCCAGCATGGCCGTTACCCCCGGGATCACCGAGACGTCGATATCCCGCCACTCGGCCGGCCCGTCCTCGATCGCCTCGCAGACGGCGGCCGCCATGGCAAACACGCCGGGATCCCCGCCGGAGACGACGCAGACTTTGCCTCCCTCTGCCGCCATTGCCAGCGCCGCCTTCGCGCGCGCCAGTTCCTCGCGGTTGTCGGAGGCGTGCCGGCGCTGGTCGGGGCGCAGCGACAGCCGGTCGATATAGGGGAAATAGCCGAAGAAATCTTCGGAGCCCACGATCGCTGCCGCTGCCTCCGGCGTCATCTGGTCCGGACTGCCGGGGCCGAGCCCGACGACCACTAGGGAACCGGCAGCAGACTTCGTCATGGCCGCGCCTTCCAGCCGGGGACGAGGACCAAGGAAAAATAGGGTGCCGGGCTTTCGTCGCGGTCGGCAAGCCGCTGCGCCGAACCGTTGCTCATCGTACCGCGCTCGACGTAGAGCGCCTCCGAGAGCTTGCCGACGGCCTGCAGGGCGCGGCGGATCTTCGGCAGGTTGCGACCGACCTTCATGATCACGGCGCCATCGGTATCCGACAGTCGTTCGGTCAGCTTTTCCTCCGACAGGGTGCCGGGCAGCACGCTCAGGATATCGTCGCCCTGCACCAGCGGCAGGCCGGCCATGGACCAGCAGCCGGACATGGCCGTGACGCCGGCGACCACCTCGGCCTCGTAATGAGGTGCCAGCCGCACGTGCAGATGCATGTAGGAGCCGTAGAAGAGCGGATCGCCCTCGCTCAGCACCGCAACATTCCTGCCCTCGTCGAGATGGACGGCGATCTCGCGTGCCGAGCGATCGAAGAAGTCGGCGATCGGGCCGCGATAGTCGGCCTCGTCCTTGTGCGTCTCCACCGTCACGGGATAGACGAGCGGCAATTCCACCGTTCCGGGCTTTATGTGAGCCTCTACAATCGTGCGGCCGTTGCCTGCGCTGCCCTTCTTGCAGAAGAAGGCGACGACGTCGGCCTCGGACAGCGCGCGCACCGCCTTCAGCGTCAGAAGTTCCGGATCGCCCGGCCCGGTGCCGACGCCGGTGAGCCTGCCCTTGACCGCGACGGTCACAGTCCCGCCCTCGCCAGCGCGTTGACGGCGGCTGCCGTCATCGCCGATCCGCCCATGCGTCCGCGCACGACCGCATAGGGAATGCCGAGCGGGCTTTCCATCAGCGCCTCCTTGGATTCGGCTGCGCCGACGAAGCCGACCGGCATGCCGATGATCGCGGCCGGCCGGGGCGCGCCGGCATCGAGAAGCTCGAGCAGGCGGAAGAGGGCGGTCGGGGCGTTGCCGATCGCGACCAGTGCGCCGTCCATCTCGTCCCAGAGGTCCAGCGCTGCAGCCGAGCGGGTGTTGCCGATGGTGCGGGCCAGCTCGATGGTGCGGCTGTCGCGCAGGGTGCAGATCACCGGGTTGCCGGCGGCGAGACGAGCGCGGGTCACCCCATGCGCCACCATTTCCGCGTCGCAGAAGATCGGCTTGCCAGCCTTCAGGGCGCCGCGTGCCTTGGAGACGAAGTCATCGGAAAAGCGAAAATGCTCGGCTGCCTCGACGAGGCCGCAGGCATGGATCATGCGGATGGCGACATCGGCCTGCTCGGCAGTGAAGGCCGAAAGGTCCGCCTCTTCGCGGATGATCGCGAAGGATTTCTCATAGATGGCGTCGCCCTCGCGGATGTAGTCGTAAGCGGTCATGGTTGTCCTGACATGAGATGGGCAGAAATGCGGTCCGGCCCGAGCCGGGACAGGCAGGCTGCGGACTGTTCGCCGTCGCGGCGTTCGGTCCTGACGAGGGCGGAGACACGGCCAAGTGCAGTGGCGATATCTTTCGGGTCGATCACCGCGAGGGCCGGATCGGCGGCGCGACCGGCAATCCAGGCCAGTCCGGCCGGCGTGCCGCAGAGCGTGAGCGGCGAAGGTTGCGGATGGGCGCAGCCCTTGGCGCATCCCGAGACGTGCAGCTTGAAGGAGCCATCCAGCAGGTCGCCGCATTCGCGGGCGGCGAGGGCGCCGAGCGCATGCGTCTCGACCTCTCCGGATGCACAGGCGGGGCGACCGGGGCAGGCGGCGATGGCGCTGCGGGGATCATTTCCGGAGGTGACGAAGCCGTTGAGGTTCGCAAAGGCGATCAGTCTTTCGCAGGCGTCGGGCGGGCCGAAGAAGATGAGCGAATGATCGAGCGCCGGCTTCACCGCCGTCATGCCCAGAGCCACGGCCTCCTCGCAGAGTGCGGTAAGTTGTTCGGCATCGATCTGGCCGAAGGCCGGGCCGATACCCGCCGCCGCGCGACCCGCTGCGAGCCGGTGGAGACCGAAGGGCGAAACGGACTGTGTGGCCACCGAATTGCGCGGCAGACCGGATGCCAGATCTCGACCCCGAGCCTTAGTGCCTTTCGATGCCAGTTCGCCAAGCAGGGCGAGCGCTGCCGGAGCCGCCTCGGCCTCGCTGAGGACAGCGTGAACCCCGCCGGCCGCCTCCGTGCCGCCGAGCAGCAGCGTCCAGCCGATGCACCCGCCGTGGCGCTTCGCCACGAGCCGGATGTCGGCGAGCAGATCGGACAGGCGCAGGCGCCCGCCACCGTCGACGACGACGCTCATCTTCGGCGCAAGACCTGCGATATCGGCGGCACCCTTGCGGATCGCTGCGGCCAGGGCGCGGGGATCGGCGATTTCGTCGGGGTCCATGCCGGCCAGCGGCGGTACTTCCACTGCCAGCCCCTCGCGCAGCGGCAGCTGCAGGGCGCGGACCTCGGCATCGAGTTGGGGCGCGGAGAGGGCGGTGAGCCCACGAACCTGCAGATTGCCGCGTGCGGAAATATCAAGGATGCCGTTGCCGTGCCGACGGGCCAACTGGCAGAGGGTCGCCAGCTGCGATGGATGGAGTGCCTCCGTCAGCGCAATGCGCGCCAGCAAGCCGTCGCCGGTCTGCATCGGGGCGGAAAGGGCGGGGCAGGCGCCGCGGCGCATGTCGAGGGCGGTTCTGTCGAGGGAGAGCGCCGTCATGCCGCCTTCTCCCCGAACAGCATCTCCAGCTCCTGGTCGACGGCATTGCGGCGGGGGTGCCAGAGGCCACGGCGCAGGGCGGCGCGGAAGCGCTCGCCCATGTAGCGCGCGCCTTCCGGGTTCTCTGCCAGCAGGAAGTCGCGCACCACCTCGTCGACCACATAGGCCTCGTAGGTCGCCTCGATCAGCGCATGCGGAATGGCGTGGGTGGTCTCGGCAAAGCCGATCAGCCGGTCGACCGTCTCCACCAGTTCGGCAGCACCCCGCGGTCCGTGGCGCATCTGGCCGGCGATGAAGCGCGGGTTGACGGCGCGCGCCCGCACCACCCGGGTGATGGCTTCGCAGATCGAACGGGCTCTCGGATTGTTCGGGTCGGTGGTGTCCAGCGCGATGACATCGGCCTTGCCGCCGAGTGCCGCGACGGCGGCGGAAAACCCGCCGATGAAGGCGACGTCCGCGGAGCCGTCGAGCAGATCGCGACCGGGATCATCGCCGGTATGGACCAGAAGATCCGCCGACCGGATGCGCTCCGCAAACTCTCCGCGCGCCTCGGCGGCGTCGCCTTGCGCGCCGGAAAACGCATGGCTCGTGGCATCGAGATAGATGCGGCCGAGCTCTTCGCGCTCGTCCCAGCTGCCGTCGGCCAGCCGGTCCTCGATGCCGGCGCCATAGGTGCCGGGTGCCGAGCCGAAGATGCGCGCGGGGACGCTGCCCCGCTCCTTCGCCTCTTCGGCGAGCGGATTGTCGCCCGGCGCCTCGTCGCGGACCGCAATGGCCCGGGTGGCGGCATCCAGCAGCGCGATCAGCGCGGGGAACATGTCGCGGAACAGGCCGGAGATGCGCAGCGTCACGTCGATGCGCGGGCGGCCGAGCGATGCCGGCGGCAGGACCTCGATGCCGGTGACGCGCCCCGTCATCGGATCATGGACGGGGCGGGCTCCCATCAGCGCCAGGACCTGCGCCACTTCCTCGCCGCCGCTGCGCAGCGAGGCGCTGCCCCAGAGATCGAAGACGAGGCTGGTCGGCCAGTCGCCGTGGTCCTGCAGGTATCGGCGCAGTACCTCATCGGCCGCCTTGCGGCCCAACTCGAAGGCCGTTGGCGTCGGCAGCGTGCGCGGATCGCTGGCAAAGAGATTGCGGCCGGTCGGCATCACGTCCAGCCGACCGCGGGCCGGCGCTCCGGACGGCCCGGGACGGACATGGCGCCCGTCGAGGGCGCCGAGCAGGGCATCGCGTTCGGCGGCTGCGCAGGCCATCCTGGACGGGTCGTCGTCGTTGACCGCCACCGCGCCATAGACATGCTGGCCGTCCTTGATCGAAAAATCCTTCAGGTCGCAGAGAAAGGCGTCGATGCGGGTGAGCGCCGTATCCGGGTCGTCGTCGCGCGAGACGCCGGCTTCGTCGGCGAGCCCGAGTTCATGGGCGGTGTCGACGATCAGCTTGGCCAGCCTGTCGCGGCGCCGGCGGTCCAGGCCGTCGGCCTGCGCGTATTCGTCGACCAGCAGTTCCAGCCGCGTCTGGCTCTCGGACAGACCGGCGCCGGCCAGAACCGGCGGAAGATGGCCGATGGTAACGGCGGCGATGCGCCGCTTGGCGACGGCCGCCTCGCCCGGATTGGAGACGATGAAAGGATAGATGACGGGCAGGTCGCCCAAAACGATTTCCGGGAAGCATTCGCCCGAGAGCGCAGCGGTCTTGCCCGGCAGCCACTCCAGCGTGCCATGGGCGCCGACATGAACGATGGCATGGGCTTCGAGTGCGGCCTGAATCCAGGCGCCGAAGGCGAGCAGCGCGTGACGCGGCGGCAGGTCGGGGTCGTGATAGTCGGCGCGCCGGTCGCCGTCCCGGCCGCGATCGGGTGCCAGCGCCACGGTGATATTGCCGAAGCGGGCAGCCCGGAAGCGGAATGCTCCGCCTTCGGCCTCCGGATCGCTCTCTGCCGCACCCCATGCGGCTGTAGCGGCAGCGCGGGAAGCTTCGGGCAGGTTCTGGAAGAAGGCATGATAGGCATCGACAGGCAGCGCCGCCTGCCGTTTGGTCAAAAGATCGAGAAGCGCCCGAGGCGTCTCGGGGATGCTGTCCACTGCATAGCCGGCTGTCGAAAGTTCCCTCAGCATGCCGAGCACGCTCTGGGGCACGTCGAGGCCGACGGCATAGCCGGTGCGGCCCGGCGCATTCGGATAGTCCGGCAGCAGGATGACCACCTTGCGCTCGGCCCGGGGCGTCGCCTTCATACGCAGGAAGCGGGTGACGCGTTCGGCGACCTGCTCGACCCGGTCCGGTTCCGGCTGGTTGACGAGGCTGGATGCGGTGCTGCCCTGCTTGAAGGAGATCGGCCCGGCCAGCAGCCGGCCGTCGAGTTCCGGCAGCACGACATGCATGGCGAGATCGGAGGGGCCGAGGCCGCGGCGGTTGTCCCGCCAGGCATCGCGCTGCGTTGTTGCAATGACAACCTGGAAAACTGTGACGCCAGCGCGATCGAACAGGGTCGCGCCATCCGCATCGGCGCCGGCGGCGAAGGCCGTCGTCGCCAGGATCGCTGCGGGAGAGAGATCGGCGAGCGCCTGCTCGACGAATGCCAGGCTGTGCTCGTCCTTCAGGCTGCCGACGAAGATCGGCACCGGGGCGTAGCCGCGACGGGCAAGCGCCTCGAAAAGCGCGTCGATGGGTGCCGCGTCATTGGCGAGCAGCATGGAGCGGTAGAAGAGGATCGGCAACCTCGGCGCGTCGGCCGGGAAGGAGGCCAGCAGGTCCTCGAGCGCGACGGGCCCTGTTGCGGGCTCATAGAAACCGGCCTTGGGCATGACCTGCGCCGCTTCCAGCTCCAGCTGTTCGCCGCGCACGAGAGCGGCAAGTCGTGACGCCAGCAGGCGCATGTTCTGCGGCCCGCCTTCGCGCAGGCAAGTCAGGATGGCCAGGAGTTCCGGTTCGTCGACCGTCGAAGCCGCGGCAAGGCGATCGTCCCGGACGCTGCATTCGCCGGGCAGCATGACGAGCCTGATCCCTTTGGAGCGTGCCATGCGCGCCAGTTCCTCGGCGCCATACTGCCAGCGGTCGTAGCCGCCGAGGATCCGCACCAGGATCAGCTTCGCCTGCGAGGCCGTCTTCTCCAGCCAGAGGTCCACCGACATCGGATGCCGGAGGTCGCTGAGGTTGGCCGTCGCCAGGGAGAGAGTACCGTCTATCGGCCAGCCGGCGGCGATGCCGTTCAGATCGCTGCCGGAAAAGGACAAAACCACCACATCAGCCGGCGCCTGGTTCAGGTCGACCGGCTCGATGAGGTCGTCGAGAGACGACGATGTGGTGGCCAGAATATGCATGCCGTTGCAGAGCCTTAAGCGGCCAGCATCCTTTCTATCGCGTCGCGATCAAGTCCCTTTTCCCCAATCACGACAAGGCGGCTCTGGCGGGTCTCGCCGGGTGCCCAGGCACGGTCGAAGTAGTGGTTGACGCGCGACCCTACCGCCTGGACCTGCAGGCGCATCGGCTTGTTCGCGACGTCCACGAAGCCCTTTATGCGCAGCACGTTCTCGGCTTCGGCCGTGGCGGAAATCCGCTGCGCCAGTTCGTCGGCATCGCTGACGGCCGGCAGGTCGATGACGAAGCTGTCGAAATCGTCGTGGTCGTGGTCGAGCTCGTCGTCGTGATGGGTCTTGCGGTTCTCGATATCGTCCTCGACCGCAAGGCCGAGCCCGATCAACACGGCCGGGTCGACCTGGCCGTTCGCCGCAGCGATGATCTTTACCGCCCGCGGCAGATGGGCCGAAATCCGTTCCCTGGCGAGCGCCAGGCCGTCGGCGTCGATGAGGTCGGTCTTGGTCAGCACGATCATGTCGGCGCAGGCGATCTGGTCGTCGAACACTTCCTCGACCGGATCGTCGTGGTCGATGCTGTCGTCGGACAGGCGCTGCGCCTCCAGGGCCGCATGGTCGTGGGCCACCCGGCCTTCGGCAAGCGCGAGGCCGTCGACCACCGCAATGACGGCATCAACCGTGACCCGCGCCTTGACGGCGGGCCACTGGAAGGCCTGCACGAGGGGCTTGGGCAGCGCCAGACCCGAGGTCTCGATCAGGATGTGGTCGACGCGCGGCTCGCGTGCCAGGATCTGGTCGATCGCGGGCACAAAGTCGTCGGCGACGGTGCAGCAGATGCAGCCGTTGGCGAGCTCGATGATGTTGTCGTCCGGGCAGCTCTCGATGCCGCAGCCCTTCAGGACCTCGCCGTCGATGCCGACATCGCCGAACTCGTTGACGATGATCGCCAGCCGCTTGCCGTCGAGATTCTCGATGAGGTTGCGGATCAGCGTCGTCTTGCCGGCGCCCAGGAAGCCTGTGACGACGGTGCAGGGGATGCGGTCGAAGGTGACGCTCATGTGGGCATGTCCTCGTGGTGGTTGAAGGGGGGAATGCGGGCGGACATGCCGTTGCCGCGAAGGCAGGTCGGACGTCCGCGCAGGGGCAGGAAGCCGCGCTCGTCCTCGGCCAGCATCATGGCGCCGGTGACGATGTCGGGCACGTTCTCCAGCGCGAGATGGCCGAAGACATAGGACCAGCCGCTGCGATGGGAAAAGGCCGCACTCGGGCTCTTCTGGCAGTTGGCAAGGCAGGTGACGGGCTTGACGGCGAGCGGCAGGTCGGCCGTCGCGTCGCGCAGCGCCTCGATCAGCGCCACGCCGGGGCGCAGTTCGGAATCGGTCGCGCAGCGGCAGTTTGTGCACACGAAGATCGTGACGTCGGTGTCTCTGATGGCGGGGTCGTCACTCAAGGCCGCGTTCCAACTCGATCGATATGGGGCGCGCGACGGACTGCCGCTGGCAGCCTCGCCTTGGTGATCCAGGGCTTCCTCCGGAGCACCCCGCCCGGAAAAGCATAGACATGGCGACGGCAGGTCTCCTGGCTCGCGGGTCGTCGCTTGCTGCCCACCTTCCCGGGATCACCCCAGTGGCTTTTTGGCAGAAGCTCTCCGCTTACAGTTGCGGGGGCAGCCGCGGCATTGACCCGTTGCCGGATCGCACCGCATTCCCTTTTCGTCTTCTCCGTTGCCGGAAAAGAACCGTCAGGCTTTCAGTAAGCCCGGTCGCCGGTTCGTGTCAATGCGTCGCAAAGACGATTGCCGCTCGGAGCTTTTGGGTTATAGTGACCCGTCGTCGGTGCCCGAAAGGGACCAGAGGGAATGCGGTGAGACGGGTTCGTCAACTCCGCGGCTGCCCCCGCAACTGTGAGCGGAGAGCTTGATCCCATCATGCCACTGGAGCGATCCGGGAAGGCGGGAGAGAGCGTCTGATCCGCGAGCCAGGAGACCTGCCGGCGGCCATGTGAAAACGAATGCCCTCGGGTGGAGGGTGAAAGGACAGACATAATGACGACCAAGACGGCAGCCGGCGCAATCGGCATTTCCGCCTCCAAGATCATCCCCCTCAGCATGACAGCGATGCTCGGCCTCTTCTTCGTCGGCTTCGTCGGCTTCTCCCACATGGAAGTCGTGCACAACGCGGCGCACGACTCGCGCCATTCGCTCGCGTTTCCCTGCCACTGAGGAATTCTGACATGTCGTTGTTTCGCAACATCGTCCTCGCGGCGGTGATCGCCGGACTGTTGTCCGGGCTCATGCTCACCGTGATGCAGAGCTTTGCCACCGTTCCGCTGATTGTCCAGGCCGAAACCTTCGAGGGTGCCGGTGCCGAAGCGGGTCATTCCCATGACGCGGCCGCTCCCGCGGACCATCACGATGATGCCGAAGCCTGGATGCCGGCCGACGGCGCCGAGCGCTTCCTCTATACCGCTGCCGCCAACATGCTGGCCGGGATCGGCTTTGCCCTCCTTCTCGTGACCGCCGCCGAAGCGCTGGGCGGTCTGAAGGACTGGCGCGGCGGCCTGATGTTCGGCCTTGCCGGCTTCCTCGCCTTCAGCCTGGCGCCCGGCCTCGGCCTGCCGCCCGAGCTTCCCGGCATGCCGGCCGCAGAACTCGGTGCGCGGCAGCTGTGGTGGGTCGCGACCGCCGGCTGCACGGCCGTCGCGCTCGGTCTCCTCGCCTATACCCGCACCCCGGTTCTCGCCGTCGTTGCGGTCGTCCTGCTTGTCTTGCCGCATATTCTCGGCGCGCCGCATCCGGCAAGCTACGAGACGGCGGTGCCGGCGGAGCTGCATGCCCGCTTCGTGGCCGCGGTGCTTGCCACCAGCCTCGTCTTCTGGGCGCTGCTTGGTGCTGTGTCCGGTTTGGTCCGGGCAAGGCTTCGCGGCGGCGAAGAGGTCTATTCGACTGGCACTGCAGAGCCTGTCCGGTGAAGGATATTACCGATCAGGCCGAGGAGCGCCACCGCGCCAAGATGGCCAACCGCAAGGCGGTGCAGGATGCGGAGGTGGCCGAGAAGACCGTCGAAAAGGGTCTTCTCATGGTCCACACCGGCTCCGGCAAGGGCAAGTCGACGGCAGCCTTTGGGCTGGCGCTGCGCATGCTTGGGCATAACCGCCGCGTCGGGATCGTGCAGTTCATCAAGGGCGGCTGGTCGACCGGCGAGCAGCCGGCGCTCGCCGTCTTCGGCGATCGCGTCGTCTGGCACACCATGGGCGAAGGCTTCACCTGGGAAACCCAGGATCTGAAGCGCGATATCGCCGCCGCCGAGCGCGCCTGGGAGAAGGCGCTGGAACTGATGGCGGACGAGACGATCGGGCTCGTGGTTCTCGACGAGCTCAACATCGCGCTTCGCTACGAGTACCTCGACCTCGACAAGGTTGTTGGCGAGCTGCAGGCCCGCCGGCCGGACCTGCACGTGGTCGTCACCGGCCGCAACGCCAAGCCGGCCCTTATCGACGCCGCCGACCTGGTCACCGAGATGACGCTCGTAAAACACCACTTCAAGGCCGGCGTGAAGGCCCAGTCCGGCATCGAGTTCTAGATCATGGCAGCCCGGTCCCTCATGTTCCAGGGCACGGGATCGGACGTCGGCAAGTCGCTTGTCGTCGCCGCCCTGGCGCGCGCCTTCACCCTGCGCGGCCTGAAGGTCCTGCCGTTCAAGCCGCAGAACATGTCCAACAATGCCGCGGTCACCGCAGACGGCGGCGAAATCGGCCGGGCCCAGGCGCTGCAGGCGCGCGCCGCCGGTGCGCCCTTGAGCGTCCACATGAACCCGGTGCTGCTGAAGCCGCAAAGCGAGGTCGGTGCGCAGGTGGTGGTGCAGGGGCGGGTCTTCGGCAACGCCAGGGCCGCCGAGTACCAGGGCCTGAAGCCGCAGCTGATGCCGCGGGTGCTGGAGAGTTTTGGCCTTCTCAAGGGGCAGGCCGATCTGGTGCTGGTCGAAGGCGCGGGCAGTGCCTCGGAGGTCAATCTGCGCCAGAACGACATCGCCAACATGGGGTTTGCGCGCGCCGCCGACGTGCCGGTGGTGCTGATCGGCGATATCGACCGCGGCGGCGTCATCGCCAGCCTCGCGGGCACGAAGCTCGTCCTCGATCCGGAGGATGCGGCGATGATCCGGGGCTTCATCGTCAACCGGTTCAGGGGCGATCCCGCGCTCTTCGATGACGGAATGCGGATCATCGCGACGCTCACTGGCTGGCAGACGATCGGGCTTCTGCCGTTTTTCCGAGAGGCGGTCCGGCTGCCGGCGGAGGACGCGCTGGGGCTGAGCGACAAGATCGAGCGCAAGGCCGGCGCCCGGCTGCGCATCGCGGTGCCGGTCCTGCCGCATATCTCCAATTTCGACGACCTCGACCCGCTGGCGGCGGAGCCCGACGTCGACCTGATCCGGGTGCGTCCGGGCGAGGTCATTCCGGGCGATTGCGACCTCGTCCTGCTGGTCGGCTCGAAGGCGACGATCTCCGACCTTCAGGTGCTGAAGGAGAGCGGGCTCGACGTCGACATCGCCGCGCATGTGCGCCGCGGTGGGCGGGTGCTCGGTCTTTGCGGCGGCTACCAGATGCTTGGCAAAACGCTTGCCGATTCCGAAGGTCTCGAGGGGCAGCCGGGGACGTTTGCCGGACTGGGACTGCTCGACGTCGACACCGTGCTGTCCGGCGACAAGCGGCTGGAAGCCGTCTCGGGCGAGAGCTTCGACGGCGAGCCGCTGAGCGGCTATGAAATGCACATCGGTCGCACCGGCGGACCCGATTGCGCCCGTCCGTTCGCGACCGTGTCCGGTGCGGCGGAGGGCGCCATCTCGGCGAGCGGACAGGTGGTCGGCACCTATCTTCACGGCCTCTTCGGCAATAATCGCCAGCGCGGTGCCTGGCTGCAGAGGCTGGGCGGCGCGCCGTCGGATCTCGATTACGAGGCGGATGTGGATGCCGTGCTCGACCGTCTGGCCGCGCATGTGGAGCGGCACCTCGATCTCGACGGATTGCTTAGAATTGCCAGATAGCCAGCGCCGCCAGGCCGAAAAGGCCGATCAGCAGGGCGTCGGCGATGCGCGCCAGCGTCAGCGCCCGGCGGATGTCGGCAGCCGTCAGTTCGGCGCGTCCTCCCGACCCCATGAACCGCGCCTGGATCATCTCTCCGCCGTAGCTGCGCGGACCGGCAAGCGCGATGCCGAGCGCACCCGCCATGGCCGCCTCCGGCCAGCCCGCGTTCGGCGACCGGTGATGCTGCGCATCGCGGCGGATGGCGGCGATGGCAGCTTTCGGCGAGGCGCCGGGAAGAAGGCAGGCGGCGGCCACGAACAGAGCGCCGCTCAGGCGCGAGGCCGGCAGGTTGATCAGGTCGTCGAACCGGGCGGCCGCCCAGCCGAAGGCTTCGTGACGGGCAGAGCGATGGCCGATCATGCTGTCGGCGGTATTGGAAGCCTTGTAGGCGGCGCCACCGCCAAGCCCGGCCGCCCCCAGCCAGAAGGCAGGCGCGACGATGCCGTCGGAGAAATTCTCCGCCAGGCTTTCGACCGCCGCCCGGCAGACGCCCGCCTCGTCCAGCTGCTCCGGATCGCGGCCGACGATCATCGAGACCGCCTTGCGGCCGGCCTCCAGCCCGCCGGTCTCCAGTGCTGCGGCGACGGCCTCGACATGGCTTTCCAGGCTCTTCTGCGCCGGCAGCATGGCGGCGATCAGCACCAGCACGAGGAAGCCGCTCTGGCTTCCGGCAAGAAGACGCTCAATGATAAACGAGATGGCGACAGTCACGCCGATGAGGACCACGAGCGCGGCGCTGCCCCAGGCCTTGCGGCGCGCAAAGCTCTGGCTCTCGCGGTTCCAGCTCCGGTCGAGACGCGAGATCAGGGCGCCGATCCAGGTGACGGGATGACCGATCAGGCGGTAGAGCCATTGCGGATAGCCAATCAGGCGTTCGGTCAGCAGGGCGAGGAAGGCAAGAAGGAGGTACATGCGGCGTATGGCATCTGGAGCTGACGGGACGATCCAGCATGGGGGCAATCTGGCACGGGCGCGGCTGCAGTTCCCGCATGCGCCCGAGCCGTGGATCGATCTCTCCACCGGCATCAATCCCTATTCGTATCCACATTCCGCCGTGCCAGCCAATGCTTTCTCGCGGCTGCCGGAGCCCGCCCTTGCCGAGCGGCTCAAGTCGCTGGCCGCGCAGGCCTATGGCGCGCCCTCTGCGGCGCATGTCGTCGCGGCACCCGGCACGCAGATCCTGCTGCCGATGATCGCGGCGCTGCCCAAGGTCCAGGCCCGTGCCGCCGTGTTGTCGCCGACCTATGCGGAACATGCCCGTGCGGCCCGGCTGACCGGTTATGACGTGACGGAGACCGAGGACTTCGGCGGCCTTAGCGCCGCCGACCTTGCCGTCGTGGTCAATCCGAACAATCCGACGGGACGCGCCATCCCCCGCAGCGACCTGCTCGCGCTCGCCGCGCAGATGCGCTCGAAGGGTGGCCTGCTGGTCGTCGACGAGGCCTTCCACGATGTTTCGGAGACCGAAAGCGTTGCGGATGCCGTGGCGGACGGCGGTCTCCTCGTGCTGCGCTCCTTCGGCAAGTTCTACGGCATGGCCGGCGTCCGGCTGGGATTTGCCATTGCTGGCGCGGACGTGGCGGCGCGGCTGGACGGGCAGCTGGGACCATGGTCCGTGTCCGGCCCGGCGCTGCATGTCGCTCTGGAGGCGCTGGCGGACCGGGACTGGCGGCAGGCCATGCAGCAGACGCTGCGGCGGCAGGCAGCGCGCCTTGATGCGCTGTTGAACGAAGGTGCCATCCCCGTCGTCGGCGGCACCGCGCTCTTCCGCTATGTCCGCCACGAGCGGGCGGCGGCACTCCATGCGGCGCTCGGAGAGGCCGGCATTCTGGTCCGGCGTTTCGAGGAGCGCCCCGATGTTCTGCGGTTCGGCCTGCCGGGCGATCACGAGTGGGCGCGTCTGGAAGCGGCCCTGAGGGCGCTTACGCTTTAGGGGCGACGGAAAAACGATCCCGCCAGGCCGGCTGGGCACCGGCATGGGGCAGAGCCGTCGCCTCGTAGACGCCGCGCGCCACGGCCCGTGCCGTCACCAGTGCGGCCAAATGAAAGATCTCCATCATCGCTGCCGGATCGGCAACCGGTCTCGCACCGGTGGCGGCGGAGAAGATCGTATCGCCATCGAAGGGCAGATGGGCTGGCATCACGGCGCGGGCGAGACCATCGTGGCCGGCAATCGACAGCCTATGCGCCTGCGCCTTCGTCAGGACCGCATCGGTCACGACGACGCCAATGGTGGTTGCCGGGATGGTCATGCCCTTGAGGCGCAGGGCCGTGTCGAAGTCCTTCGGCATCCCGAGATCGCCGAATTCTCCTGCGGCCTCAAAGGGCGCAGCCCAGAAGTATGGACCTTCGCCGATCGTCGCCGAACCCATGGCGTTCACCGCCATCAGCGCCGCAACGGTATGGCCCGACCGCGTGACGGCGCTGGCCGATCCGATCCCGCCCTTGAAGGTCGCCGTCGTCGCGCCGGTGCCGGCGCCAACGGTGCCCAGTTCAAAGGGTCCGGGTCGCGCTGACAGGAAGGCCTGGTAGCCCATGTCGCGGTAGGGCGAATGCAGCCCCCAGTCCTTGTCGCCGCCGTTCAGGAGATCCATCAGGATCGCCTGCGGCACGATCGGAACGCGGGCGGGGCCGACCGCAAAGCCGCGACCGATCTCCCGCAGCCCGGACTGCACGCCGCCGGCGGCATCCAGCCCGAATGCGGAACCGCCCGAGAGCACGAAGGCGTCCACGGCGTCCACCGTCATTGATGGATCGAGGAGCGCCGTCTCGCGTCCGCCCGGCGCGCCACCCAGCACACTGCCGGAGGCGACGGCCGGTCTGTCGAAAATCACCGCCGTTACCCCGGAGCCGAGCACCAGATCGGTGGCGTGGCCGACAGCCACGCCCTCGACATCGGTCAGGAGGTTGAGCGGTGCGCTCATGGCGTCAGATCACGTCGAACTTGACGCCCTGGGCGAGCGGCAGCGTGCGGCCGTAGTTCATCGTGTTGGTCTGGCGCCGCATGTAGGCTCTCCAGGCGTCGGAGCCGGATTCGCGGCCACCACCGGTTTCCTTCTCGCCACCGAAGGCGCCACCGATTTCAGCACCGGACGGGCCGATGTTGACGTTGGCGATGCCGCAATCGGAGCCGCGGTCGGAAACGAAGATCTCGGCTTCGCGCATGTCGTTGGTGAAGATCGACGACGACAGACCCTGCGGCACGTCGTTGTGCAGGCGCAGCACCGCGTCGAAATCGCTGTACTTCATCACGTAGAGGATCGGCGCGAAGGTCTCTTCCTTCACGGGACCGGTCTGCTCCGGCATTTCGACGATCGCCGGGCGGACGTAATAGGCGTCGAGCGCGCCGTCCTGCTCGATGCGCTCGCCGCCGGTAACCTTGCCGCCGGCTGCCCTTGCGGCCTCGAGCGATGCCTGCATCTTGTCGAAGGCCGCCTTGTCGATCAGCGGGCCGACGAGATTGCCGGCCTCGAGCGGGCTGCCGACCGTCACCGACTGATAGGCCTTGGCAAGCCGCGGAACGAGCGTGTCGTAGACACTGTCATGCACGAAGAGGCGGCGCAGGGTGGTGCAGCGCTGGCCGGCGGTGCCCATGGCGGAGAAGGCGACGCCACGCAGCGTCAGGTCGAGATCGGCCGTCGGGGCGACGATCGCGGCATTGTTACCACCGAGTTCCAGCAGCGAGCGGGCAAAGCGCTGGGCGAGGCGCGGGCCGACCGTGCGGCCCATGGCGGTGGAGCCCGTGGCGGAGACGAGCGGGATCTTCTCGTGGTCGACTAGGACTTCACCGACGTCGCGGCCCCCGATCAGCAGCGTCGAGAGGTTCTTCGGCGCGGTATTGCCCTCGGTGATGTAGCGCGACAGCGCCTTCTCGAAGATCGCCTGGGTTGCGAGCGCCGTCAGCGGCGTCTTTTCGGATGGCTTCCAGACCGTCGAATTGCCGCAGACGATGGCAAGTGCGGCGTTCCAGGACCAGACGGCGACGGGGAAGTTGAAGGCGGAGATGATGCCGATGGCGCCGAGCGGGTGCCAGGTTTCCATCATCCGGTGGTCGGCCCGTTCGGTCGCGATGGTGAGGCCGTAGAGCTGGCGCGACAGGCCGACGGCGAAGTCGCAGATGTCGATCATCTCCTGGACCTCGCCGAGGCCCTCCGAGGTGATCTTGCCGACTTCGATGGAGACGAGACGGCCGAGCGCCGTCTTGGCAGCGCGCAGTTCCTCGCCGAGAAGGCGGATCAGCTCGCCGCGCTTGGGCGCAGGCACGAGGCGCCATTCGAGGAAGGCGTCATGGGCGGCGTCGATCGCCTTGGCGGCACTTTCGGCACTGTCTTCCGCAAGCCTGCCGATTTCCCTGCCGGTGACGGGCGAACGGACGGCGAGCGTGCCGCCGGTGTAGCGCTCTGGCTTCACGCCAAGGTCGCCGAGGATTGTCTTCACGTCGGCAGCGAGATCGAGGGTGGCAAGCGTCATGTCAGTCCTTCCAGGTCATTTCCGTCAATGTACAAATCGGCAGCGGTTTCGCAATCAGAAGCGTTCCGCCGTCAGGTGGGCGATCTGGGCGCCCGCCTCGTAATAGGCTTCCTTCAGCGGCCGCAAGGGGGGCAGCTTCGGGTCGGTGAAGGGCAGCGGAAGATCGTCTTCCGTGATCCGCCCGAGGATATGCTGCGCCAGGATTTTGCCGAAGGTGGTTCCCGGCGCGATGCCGCGGCCGTTATAGCCGCAGAAGGCCACGACCTTGTCGGCAAATTTGTGCAGGCGCGGCAGGGCATTGTCGGTCATGCCGATGCGGCCGTGCCATTCGGCCTCGAAGTCCACGGCATCGAGCTGCGGAAACAGGCGCCGCAGCGACCGCCTTGCCCAGTTCTTGTGGATGGCGGTGCCGGTGCCGCGGAGCGCCCCGACGCTGCCGAAGACGAGCCGCCCGGCCTGGTCCATCCGGAACGAGGAGAGAATTTCCTTGGTGTCCCAGCATCCCTCGCGCCCGGGCAGGATCGATTTGCGCAGATTGTCGGTGAGCGGCGCCGTTGCCAGGTTGAAATAAGGCAGGTGGACCTGCTCCTGGCGCATCACCGCCCAGGGTCCCTTGCTGTAGGCATCGGTTGCGACCACCACCCAGTCGGCGGAAACCTCACCGCCGGCGGCCCTCACCACATGCCGTCCGCCGCGCTGCTCATGGGCCACCGCCGCGCTGTCGGTCAACAACAAGGCTCCGGCGCGTGTCGCCGCATGGGCCAGGCCGCGGACATAGGCGAGCGGCTGCAGCGTGCCGGCGCGGCTGTCGAGCAGGGAGCCGGCATAGGCGCGGGTCCCGATGCGGCGCTCGGTTTCCGCCGCGTCGAGCAGGGTCACCTGTGCGCCGCGCATCTGCCACTGGCGCGCCCGCTCCTCGAGCTCCTTCAGCCCGTCCTTGTCCGTGGCGCAATGCAGCGTGCCGTTGCGCTCCAGCTCGCAGGCGATGGCATGCCTGTCGATGATCTCGCGCACCAGCGCCGGGCCGTTGCCGAGCAGCTCCAGCAGCCGTTCGCCGTAGTGCGGGCCGAGCTCTTTCGGGAAATCATCCGGCATGACCCACATGCCGGCATTGATCAGGCCGACATTGCGGCCGGCGCCGCCGAAACCGATCTCATGCGCCTCGAGGAGGACGACCCGGGTGCCGGCCTCCGCCAGATGTAGCGCCGCCGACAGTCCGGTGTAGCCGCCGCCGACGATCACCACGTCCGCGGACAGGCTTTCGCGCAGCGACGTGGTCTGCGGGGCAGGTGGTGCCGTTCTTTCCCAAAGGCCATGGGAGCGCGGATCGTTGAGCATGTCTTTGAATTCCGAAGGAAGACTGGCATGGACTTTACAGAGCACAGCTGCGAGTGAATATCGACAGTTTCTCAACAGGTCATTCGATGGAGGAATGACATGCTGCCGCCCCGGCGCTTTCTGCCATCCTTCTCTCTTCTGGCCGCCTTCGAAGCAGCGGCCCGCACCGGCAGCGTCACCGCCGCGGCCAACGAGCTCGGTCTCACCCAGAGCGCCGTCAGCCGGCAGATCTCGGCGCTCGAGAAGCAGCTCGGCGTGACGCTGTTCCTGCGCGAGCGGCAGACCATCCGGTTGACGCTTGCCGGCGATGGCTATGCGCGGGAGATCCGCGAGGCGCTGCGGCGGATCTCCAATGCCTCCCTCAGCCTGCGGGCGCATCCGCAAGGTGGCGCCATCACGGTGGCCGTCCTGCCGATGTTCGGAGCCCGCTGGCTGGCGCCGCGGCTCGGGCGGTTTCTGGAGGCCCATCCGGGGGTGGCGGTCAATGTCGTCAGCCGGCTGGAGCCCTTCGATTTCCGCTTCGATCCGATCGACGCCGCCATCCATTTCGGCGCCGCGCGCTGGCCCGGCGCCGAGCTGACGCCGCTGATGCAGGAGGAAATGGTCGCCGTCTGCAGCCCGGAGTTCCGACGCCGCTTTCCGCTGCGGGAACCGAAGGACCTTCTGCAGGTGCCGCTGATCCACCTGAATTCGCGGCCGGATGCCTGGGAGAACTGGTTCCTGGCCAACGACGTGCGCTTCGAGAGCCTGCACGGCATGCTCTTCGACCAGTTCATGGCGATTGCCGAAGCGGCGGTCTCGGGGCTTGGCGCGGCATTGCTGCCGGCATTCCTGATCGAGCGCGAGCTCTCGGCGGGAACGCTGGAGCTGGTCGTGCCCGGGCGGCCGATCCAGGCCGGCGCCTACTATCTCGCCAATCCGGCCGACCGGGACGGATATCCGCCCTTCTCGACCTTCAAGGCGTGGCTGATCGCCGAGGCCAGGAAGACCGAAGCGGACCGCGCGGGCTTGCAGTCGCCCGACCCATCGGCCAATAGTTGACGACGGACAAGACAGGCCGCGCCACGCGGAAACAGACAGGAATGGATCCATGAAGCCGATCTTCGTGCAGCTGCGCTGCACCCCCGGGAAGACCTATGAGGTGGCCGACGCCATCTACCAGACGGAGCTGGTCTCGGAACTCTACTCCACGAGCGGCGACTGGGACCTGCTCTTGAAGATCTACATCAAGGAGGAGGACGAGATCGGCCGCTTCGTCAACGAGAAGATCGCCGCCATCCCCGGCATCGAGCGATCGCTGACGACCCTGACCTTCACCGCTTTCTGAGGCTGGCAGGCTGCCGGTATTCCGGCGGCTCTTCCGTCGGGTGGCGATCGGTCGCGTTTGCGGCGTCGCGCTGACGCACGAGGTTGCGGATCGCGGTGCGAACCTCCTCGGCGGAACCGAAGCGCTGTTCATCCAGGTCGATGACATGGAACTTCACGGCGATGAACTTCAGCCGATCGGCGTCCGGGACGACGATGCCAACCGGCTCGCCGCCATATTCGATAACTTGCTTCTGCATGAGACATGCTCCTTGGCTGTCGTAGACAGCTCCGTCGAACGAAATGTCGGGATGAATTGAACCGGTCGTTACATTCGACAGCAGGTCAGGGAGCAGCGCTCCGTGCTTTCCAGAAACGACGCTTCCAGACGAAAGGCGGCGACGCGTGTGATATCGGACATGTCACTCTCCTTCAGTGGTTGCGTTTTGTCGTGCGTTCCTACGGGCCCACGACGGAGAGAATCGTCGGGGCCGGGTCCGTGAGCAACGGGAATAGCCCTACGCGGGATATTCTTCTGCGAGATGACAGGAACAGGGCGAAAATGTGAAATCATCGCCGACCAGTTCCGTGAACCCGGAGGTGGTGGCGAGGGTGCCGAAAAGCAATGGCGTTGGCAAGCAGCGATGCCAAAGGCATCGGCTGCCGCCTGCCGTCGTTCAGGGGGAAGCGCGGTTCAGCCCATCCGCTCCGAGGCGTAGCTGCCTGGGCTCGGGGGGAAGACGATCGTGCGGTTGCCGTTCAGGAAGACGCGACGATGGATATGCGCGTGAATGGCGCGCGCCAGCACCTGGCTTTCCACATCGCGGCCGAGCGAGACATAGTCGTCGGGGCTCTGCGCGTGGGTCACTCGGACCGTGTCCTGCTCGATGATCGGACCTTCGTCGAGATCGGCGGTGACGTAGTGGGCGGTCGCCCCGATCAGCTTCACGCCGCGCTGATAGGCCTGCTTGTAGGGGTTGGCGCCCTTGAAGCTCGGCAGGAAGGAATGGTGGATGTTGATGATCTTGCCGGACATGCTCCGGCACAAGGGATCCGACAGCACCTGCATGTAGCGGGCCAGCACGATGAGGTCGGTGCCCGTCTGCTCGACGAGGTCCATCAGCTGCGCTTCGGCCTTCGCCTTGTTGTCCTTCGTCACCTTGATGTGGTGGAAGGGGATGTCGTGGTTCACCACCACCTTCTGGTAGTCGAAATGGTTGGAGACGACGCCGACGATGTCGATCGGCAGCGCCCCGATCTTCCAGCGATAGAGCAGGTCGTTGAGGCAATGGCCGAAGCGCGAGACCATCAGCAGGACCTTCATCCGCTCGTTGCCGTCATGGATCTCCCATGTCATGCCGAAGGTGTCGGCAATCGGCTTGAAGCCCTCCAGAAGCTGCGGCCGCGCGGCACCTTCCTCCGAGATGAAGGAGATGCGCATGAAGAACTTGCCGGTATCGAGGTCGTCGAACTGCGAGGAGTCGACGATGTTGCAACCCTGATCCGCAAGATAGCCCGAGATGGCCGCGACGATGCCGCGGGTCGAGTTGCAGGTCACGGTCAGGACGTAGCTCATCATCTGTGTCTTCCTCCGCCAACAAGATGGCTGATGTATACATGAACTGGATCGGGAACGAAATACGCCTCCGATCGCCAAGGCTTTGCGGCAGAAGCTTCGCAGATGCACCATAAACGCACTGCTCTGGCGCGGGAAGCGTGCCGCTGCGGCAGGACCACGTTCTTCCGCATAAATTTAAGGGCTTATGACGTGCGTGCCGTTCTCATTGCGCCCTCCGCAAGCGCCTTCGCGTCGCAACCTTCACCGGGCAGGGAGATAGCTGCAGGAGAAGAGCCTGCCGGGCTATCAGCGTTGCGGGTTGCGGCCATCCCGCTCCTAAGGGCGTGGTGTATGCACGATCAGTCCTGGTCTTGCCCTCTCGGCGGATAGGCATGCTCGACGCCCCGGAAATCACGGACGGTGTAGCCGCCGCCGTCCCGGTGGATCTCGCTTTCGCCGATCACCGCCTTCCCGTGTCCGCCGGGAATGTCGAGGACATAGGTCGGCTGGCAGAGCCCGGAGATCCGGCCCCGCAGATCCGCCACGATGCGCTGGCCTTCGGCGATCTCCAGCCGGAAGTGGCTGGTGCCGGGCGCCAGATCCGGGTGGTGGAGATAATAGGGTTTGATGCGGTTCTCGACGAAGGCCTTCATCAGCTCGGCCAGTAGGGCCGGGTCGTCGTTGACGCCGCGCAACAGCACCGTCTGGCTGACCATGGCGATCCCTGCGTCCACCAGGCGGGCGCAGGCCGCCCGCGCCGCTTCGCTCAGTTCCCGGGGATGATTGGCATGCAGCGCCACATAGGTGGTCTTGCAGCTTGCCTTCAGCGCCGCGATCAGCGCGTCGCCCACGGCATCCGGATCGACCACCGGCACGCGGGTGTGAAAGCGCACTATCCTCACGTGCGGAATGTCGGCCAGCATCTCCATGATTTGCGACAGCCGGCGTGGCGAGAGCACCAGCGGGTCGCCGCCGGTCAGGATGACCTCCCAGATCTCCGGCTGCTCGCGGATATAGGCGATCGCCGCCTGAAGCTCGTCGGCCGACAATGTGCCGTCGCCCTGCGGCCCGACCATTTCCCGACGGAAGCAGAAGCGGCAGTAGACCGGGCAGACATGCACCGCCTTCAGCAGCACGCGGTCGGGATAGCGGTGGACGATGCCCTTGACGGGGGAATGGGCGGCGTCGCCGATCGGATCACCGCGCTCCTCGGCCGTCGTCAGCAGTTCGTCCGCCGTCGGCAGGAACTGGCGGGCGATCGGGTCGTGGGAATCGTCTCTCTCGATCAGCGCCGCGACGGCGGGACTGACCGCAATGGCATAGCGTTCGGCCACCGCGCGGGCGGGGCCAAGCCGGCTGTCGTCGAGCAGGCCGGCCGCATGCAGCTCGTCGGCGGTCTTCAGCGTGCGCCCTGCCGTCATCCGGTTACCTCCGGCACAGGCGCCCAGAGCACCTGCTCGATGCGCTGCGCCCCCGTGGCCAGCATTGCCAGGCGATCGAAGCCGAGTGCCGCGCCGCTCGCCTCCGGCATGATGCGAAGAGCTTCCAGGAAGTCCTCGTCGATCGGATAGGTCTCGCCGTAGATGCGGCTCTTCTCGGCCGTTTCGATCTCGAACCGGCGGCGCTGTTCGTCCGGGTCCGTCAGTTCGCCGAAGGCATTGGCCAGTTCAACGCCGCAGGCGTAGAGCTCGAAGCGCTCGGCGACCCGGGGGTCGGCGGGCGAGGGGCGGGCAAGGGCTGCCTCCGAAACCGGATATTCGCAGAGGATGGTCGCCCGACCCTGGCCGAGGCGCGGCTCGATCCTCTCCACCAGGACGCGGCTGAAGAGATCAGCCCAGGTATCGTCGTCGGCAAAGCGGATCCCGCTGTCGCGCAGTCCGTCGGCCAGGCGATCGCGGTCGGTCTCGCCGGTGGCGGAGACGGAGGCCAGCAGATCGATGCTGGCAAAGCGGTCGAAGGCGTCGGCTAGCGTCAGCCGCTCCGGCTCGGCGAAGGGGTCCATCTCCATGCCGCGGTGGCTGAAGCGCCTGCTCCCGGCGGTTTCGGCCGCCAGCGCGAGGAGTTCCGCGCAGTCGGCCATCAGGGCTTCGTAGTCTTCGCCGGCACGATACCACTCCAGCATGGTGAACTCGGGGTGATGAAGAGGCCCCCGCTCGCGGTTGCGATAGACATGCGCGAAGGAAAGGATCCGGCGCTCGCCCGCCGCCAGCAGCTTTTTGCAGGCAAACTCCGGCGAGGTGTGGAGAAAGAGAGGCGCGGGCCGTCCGTCCGTGGTCAGCGCTTGCGTGGCAAAGGCATGCAGGTGCGCCTCGTTGCCGGGGGAGACCTGTAGGGCCGAGGGATCCACCTCCACGAAGTCCCGCTCCGCAAACCAGACGCGCATCTGGGCCTGGATGCGGTTGCGTCCCAGGAGAAACGGTCGGCGGTCGGCGTGGATTTCCGGACGCCACCAGGGGGAAGAGCTGGATGTGAAACCGGAATGAGACATGGAATGATCCTGATGGTCAGCTTTTTGGGACGCCTGTTCCCGCGAGGCTTCCTATTTGCCCATTTTTAAGCTAGTTGCGCCGGGAAAGCATTCATCCGTCTGGCGGACCGGTCTCCCGTTCCTCTACGACGCATCCCCGGCGGACACAAGCCGGCAGGTAGTAAGGGAATATCCATGGTCAAGGTTATCGCGTCCTCCGTCCGCAAGGGCAATGTCATCGACGTGGACGGCAAGCTCTATGTCGTTCTCACGGCAGAAAACTTCCACCCCGGCAAGGGCACGCCGGTGACGCAGGTCAACATGCGTCGCATCGTCGACGGCGTGAAGGTGTCGGAACGCTGGCGCACGACCGAACAGGTCGAGCGTGCCTTCGTTGAGGACGTCAACCACCAGTTCCTCTATGAGGACGGCGAAGGCTTCCACTTCATGAACCCTGAAAACTACGATCAGGTCGTGGTCGATGTGGAAACCATGGGCGACCAGAAAGCCTATCTGCAGGAAGGCATGACCTGCATCCTGTCCATGCACGAAGGCGTCGCGCTTGCGCTGCAGCTGCCGCGCCACGTGACGCTCGAGATCACCGAGACCGAGCCGGTCGTCAAGGGCCAGACGGCGTCGTCGTCCTACAAGCCGGCCATGCTGTCGAACGGTGTGCGCACCATGGTGCCGCCGCACGTCAACGCGGGCATCCGCGTCGTCATCGCGACCGAAGACAATTCCTACGTCGAGCGCGCCAAGGACTGAGTTGCCTCCGACGCGGCGAAAGCCTTCGAAGAAAGGCGGCGCGCCCAGGCGCGCCGTCGATCCACCGGCTGATCGAGATGAAGCGAAGACAGCTTTGTCCATAGCCCGCTGCGTGAAGACAGCCGGGCTGGAGCCGCAGCTGACTTTGCCTCAGTGAACAAGCCACGGCCCCCGGGGACGGTTTCTCGACCCCGCTTTGAGCCTTTTCAAGCGCTTGCACGAATTTTCGTCCTCCTTCGTCCAC
>NZ_JMQK01000031.1:0-35871 GCF_000705355.1 Pseudorhizobium marinum | reverse complement strand
CTACGCGCTCTTTGCCTGGTGGCGGATCTTCGTCGGCACGGCCGGCCTCGTCGGCCTGCTGCTGTTTGGGTGATAGGGTAATCCAGCGGGGCAAGAGATCGACGATAGCGTCATTGGCTCATCCAGCGCCGACGGTTCTGCCTCGAAGCATCTTGCTCTGCTTGACGATCCCTGCGTTCGCCAATCATCCTGGTGGTCCCGCTAAACAGCGACAGCAAAACGTGCTTCTATCGGCCCGCAGACGAGTCAGCAAAAGCGGAACTGGCTTGTCTCACATGATGCGGCCCGAGCAGTTGGACAATTCCTATGACGCAAGTCCGATCGTTGAGTTTTGCCCTGCAGCAATCCAACCTTTTGCGGGCTCACGCCACCGCAAGCCGGTTTGATCCCCATTTGCACAGCACGTACTCGGTGGTGGCTCTCCGGCGGGGTGAAGCTGAGATCCGGTCGGAAAGATGGATCGGAAGGGTCCGTGCAGGGGACGTCTTCTTCTTCAACCCGTACGAGGTCCACTCGGCGCACTGCTCCGGGAAAGATGCCGACTATGCGACGTTGTATCTATCTCAACAGCTGCTGACCGATTGTCTCAACGTCGAGTGCCGAAACGGACCACCGAGAATCCAGACCGCCGTCCTTAACCGGAGTACGGAGACGAACGCGTTTATCGATGCCCTCTTCACGACCTGCGGGCAGGACGCTACATTTGAGGCTCCGCTTCGCAGGATCCTTGGCGCGTGTAACCTCTCAGCCGACCCTGCACCGGCCGACCGCGAAACCTTAGCTGCCAGAGCTTGTCTGCTGATCCAGAATAACTGCACGCGTGCGATGCGGACAGAAGACCTCGCACGCGAACTTGGGGTGCATAGAAGCCATCTCATCAGGTGCTTCAGCGCGACGGTCGGGATGGCCCCTCAGACCTACATCCGTCAGGTGCGGGTAGCGAAGGCCAGAGAGTTGATTTGCGCGGGGGTGGCGCTCAGCGAGGTGGCGCTGATGCTGGAGTTCAGCGACCAAGCCCATCTCAGCCGGGAGTTCAAGAAGGTTTTCGGGGTGCCACCCGGGGTCCTTTCCCGCGTTATCCGAAGGTCAACGGCGCAGTGAGCGCCCGGCGCCGACCGGCCACCGGTTGCCGAATAACATACAGCACAAGACAGCATCGGAATTTGTCATCTTCAGAGAGAAGCAGCGCCGTTTGGGGCCTGTGACCTTGGCGCAAATCATGTTCAAGATCGGATCGAAACATTGCGCTAGACCTCACCGAAATCTGGAGGTTGGAAATGCTGCGAGAACCCTTGCCATATTTGAGAAGGTTCCCCAATACCGAGGGATACTACGGACGGTTCGGCGGCAATCACTATCCGCGCGAGGTATGGCCGGCCCTGGAGGAACTGGAATCGGCCTATCGCGCCCTGCGCGATTCTTCGGATTTTCAGCTTGCCCTCGAAAAGGTCCGGATCGGTCTCCAGGGCCGCCCGACCCCGATTCATTTTCTTGAGAACACCACCATGGAGGTCGGCGGCGCGCGGATCTTCGTGAAGCGCGAGGATCTCAACCACACCGGCGCCCATAAGATAAACCACTGCGTGGGATTTGCACTGCTGGCGCGCCAGATGGGCAAGCGCAAACTCATCGCAGAAACAGGAGCGGGCCAGCACGGCGTCGCGCTTGCCACCGCGGCTGCCTATTTCGGTCTCGAGTGCGAGGTCCATATGGGCGCGACCGACATCGAGAAGCAGAGCTCCAATGTCGGGCGGATGCGCCTCCTTGGCGCCCGGGTGGTCGCGGCAACGGCAGGACAGTCGGCCTTGAAGGAGGCAAGTGATTCTGCCTTTCATGCCTATGTTGAACAGCGCGAGCACGCTCTCTATGCCATCGGGTCGGCGATCGGGCCGCATCCCTTTCCGATGATTGTCAGGGACTTTCAATCCGTCGTAGGACAAGAGGCTCGTCGCCAGTACTTGTCGCTGACCGGGGGCGTTCTCCCCAATCACGTCGTGGCCTGCCTGGCTGGCGGATCGAACGCGATGGGCATCTATTCCGGCTTTCTCGACGATCCTGAGGTCCGCCTCCATGCTGTGGAACCGCTCGGCAATTCAGGCCAGCCCGGACAGCATGCGGCGACCCTCTCCTTTGGAAGCCCGGGAACACTTCACGGCGCGCAGTCGGTGGTTCTGCAACAGGAAGACGGGGCGCCGGCACAGGTGTCGTCGGTCGCCTCGGGGCTGGTCTACCCGGGGGTCGGCCCGGAGATCGCAATGCTGCATGACCTGGGGCGCATTGATGTCACGGCGATTTCCGACGAAGAGGTGATTGGCACCTTCTTCCGCATGTCCAGGTTCGAGGGGATCATCCCGGCTCTTGAGAGTTGCCACGCGCTCGCGTTTGCGATCAAGCTGGCGACGCGGAGCCCGTCCACTGAAGGCATATTGGTGAATCTGTCGGGCCGAGGTGACAAGGATGTCGATTATGTTCTTTCAAACTACGCGGTTGAGTTCGGTCAATCTCCCAAGGCTACGGTCCGGAGATAAACGCGTCACCGAGCCCGGTTGTGACCGCTGCGGCGACATGCGGTCGATGTCCTACCGAGAACCAATGTCCAGGGGATGCTGAAATGACGGATTTTGACAGGACCCGCTCTCTTTTTCATCTTCCCCAAGGGGTCATCTATCTGGACGGCAATTCGCTTGGTCCGCTGCCCATTGCGGCCAAGGAACGGGTGGCTCGGCTCCTGGCGGATGAATGGGGAAAACTCCTCATAAGGGGCTGGAACGAGGCTGGCTGGATGACGATGCCGCGGCGCATCGGTGATCGGATTGGCTCCTTGATCGGTGCCGAGCAGGGATCGGTTGTCATGGGTGATACCCTGTCGATCAAGGTCTACCAGGCGCTTGCATCGGCGCTTGAGCTGGTGCCGGACCGAAGGGTCATCCTGACCGACAGCGGCAACTTCCCCTCAGATCTCTACATCGCCCAGGGCCTGATCGGCTCGCTGGCAGGTGGTCACACGTTGCACGTCGTTGAGCCGGAGGAGGTCGACGCGGCGCTCGACGAGAGCGTTGCCGTGCTGATGCTGACGGAGGTGGATTACCGCACCGGACGTCTGCACGACATGTCGGCACTGACGCAGAAAGCGCATTCCGTCGGCGCCGTCACGCTGTGGGATCTCGCGCACAGCGCCGGCGCCCTGCCCGTTGATCTGGCTGGCGCGAAAGCAGATTTTGCTGTCGGCTGCACCTACAAGTACTTGAATGGCGGCCCCGGTGCGCCCGCCTTCGTGTATGTCTCTCCGCGTCATGCCGACAGGGTTCGCCCCGCCCTTTCCGGCTGGCTTGGACATGATGCTCCCTTTGCCTTCGATCTGGATTATCGCCCGGGGCCGGGTATTGAGCGGATGCGCGTCGGCACGCCTCCCGTCATCGCCCTGGCGGCACTCGATGCGGCCCTGGACGCCTGGAACGGAGTGGATATGCAGGCGCTGCGGCGCCAGTCGATCGCACTTTGCGATCTGTTTGTCGGCGAAGTGGAGAAACGCTGTCCGATGCTGGCGCTGGGCTCGCCGCGCGACGGGACGAAACGCGGTAGCCAGATCTCCTTCCTGCATGACGAAGGCTATGCCATCATGCAGGCGCTGGTTGCCCGCGGGGTGATCGGCGACTTTCGCGCCCCCAACGCCATCCGCTTCGGCTTTACGCCGCTTTACATCGGCGAGAAGGATGTTCATGCCGCCGTCGATATTCTGGCTGACATCATGCAGAACCGGCTGTGGGACACGGCAAAATACAGGCAGAAGGCCCTCGTGACGTGAGCTTGAAACCACCTGATCCTGCCGAAGACGGCGCTGAAATGTCGTTTCGCCAGAAGATGTCCTACTCGGATTATCTTCGGCTCGATGATGTGCTCAACGCGCAATCGCCGCTTTCCGACGCGCATGACGAACTGCTCTTCATCATCCAGCACCAGACGTCGGAACTGTGGATGAAGCTTGCCATTCATGAAATCCGCTCCGCCATCGAAGCGATCCGCGCCGACAATCCGCAACCGGCGTTCAAGATGCTGACCCGGGTGGCGCGCATCTTCGAGCAACTCAATAATGCCTGGGATGTGCTGCGCACCATGACCCCCAGTGAATACACCGAGTTCCGCGCCGCTCTTGGCCAATCCTCCGGCTTTCAGTCCTATCAGTATCGCGCAATCGAGTTCCTGGCCGGCAATCGCAATATCGCGATGCTTGGGCCGCATTCGCACCGGCCCGATCTCGTGGCGTCGCTCGAAGATATCCTGTCTCGCCCCAGCCTCTATGACGAAGCGCTGCTGCTCCTGTCGCGCCATGGCTTTGATGTCGGCGGCGAGCCGGACCGGACGAGCTGGCGCGAGATGAGGAGCGAGAACCCCAAGGCGATGGAAGCCTGGAGGGTGGTCTATGCCGCGCCGGGGAAATACTGGGTTCTCTATGAACTGGCAGAGAAGCTTGTCGATTTCGAGGATTACTTCCGGCGCTGGCGTTTCAATCATGTGACGACGGTGGAGCGGGTGATCGGCTTCAAGCGTGGCACCGGTGGCACCTCCGGTACCCATTACCTGAAGAAAATGCTTGAGGTCGAACTGTTCCCCGAGCTGTGGCGTGTGCGCACGGTGCTGTAGGCAAGCCAGAACCAGTCGCACGGGACGCCAGGAGAAAGCATGATCTATCACCGCATCAGCGACTGGAACGATGCCTATTCCAATGGCGCCCACATTGCTGGAGGAAACGCCTGGCCGGAAAGATGGGTCGAGCCGGCAAGGGTCTACCGCGAGAGGATGCTGTCGGCAGACCGGGCGGAGCTGGGCGTTCGTTACGGCGATCGCGCCCGCAATGTCTATGACCTGTTCGTGCCGGCGCAAAAGCCTTGCGGCTTGGTCGTCTTCGTTCATGGAGGCTACTGGCAGAGCCTCGACAACTCCTATTGGTCGCACCTGAGCCAGGGCTGCGTCGCGCATGGCTATGCCGTCGCCATGCCCGGCTACACGCTCTGCCCAGACGTCCACATCGGCGACATCGTCCTCGAGATCGGCCAGGCGATCACCTCGGTCGCGTCGAGGTTCGAGGGCCCCGTCCACCTGGCCGGGCATTCCGCCGGCGGCCATCTCGTCTCGCGCATGGTTTCGTCCACGTCGCCGCTTGCTCCTGATGTTCGCGCCCGCATCGGCACGACAGTGTCCATTTCCGGCGTCCATGACCTCAGGCCGCTGATGCATACCAATCTCAACGAATGCCTGCGGATCACGTCGCAAGAGGCGCAGCACGAAAGCCCGGCACTGCTGGAGCCGGGACCAGACACGCGCCTGTTCTGCTGGGTGGGCGGCAACGAGCGCGGCGAATTTCTGCGCCAGAATGCGCTGCTTGCCAACATCTGGGCCGGGCTGGGCGCCCAAACCGGCGCCTATGCCGAACCAGACAGGCATCACTTCAACGTGCTGGACGGGCTCCTCGACCCAGATCACCCCATGACGCGAATCCTTCTGGGCTGACTGCTGGTCTCACTCTGCAGCTTGATCCGGAGCCGACGCCGCGGGCGTGAATCATGTATTCCGGCCCGGCGGCGCCCTGTCTTCGCGGTCGGTCTATCGGATTGGGCATAGATCCACGCCAAGGCGACCCGTGCTGGTTCACACCCTTGACGGAGGCAACACCTGCGTGATCTTGGCTGCCGCCCGCATGCCGGCCTCACGGGTGGCGTCGAATCGCGTTTGCTACAGCCGAGGATCATCCCCAGCGATGTCTCCGTGACGGCCTGCCTCGAAAGCAGGTCGCGGCCGAGCAACGGACAGGCACGACCGTCACACCAAGCTCGGCTGCTGGCGGCCACGTCCTTTGCGATATCGCGGGCGGCGGTCACGCGATCGGCCATCGCGCAAGATTACGCCTCAGGCGGCGTAGACCAGGCAGTCTTTATATCGTCGAAATCTGACAGAGATGGCCGTCTCATGGCTGGGCGTTAGCGGCGGGGGTACGGCAAGGGAAAGGGGGATATCAGGCTCCGGCCGAATGCAACCTCCACCTGGAACAAGGTTTCGCTGCCGATCGTGATCGGGATGGGCGCCTGGCGATCGATGCGGCCGACGTATGGTTGCGCCAACTCCAGACCGCCAGCGAAGCTACCGGGGCGGCCGACGAACAACACATCGCGGCCGAGCCAGGCGGCGGAGTCGGCGAGGAAGGCAAACCCACGGGGATCACTGTCGAAGACGATAACAGTCGCGCGTGGCCCGAGCACCTCGGCGAGGCGAGAGGCATCTATCCATCGGAATGCGACGACCAATGGCCGGTCTTGTGGCACACTACTGTGCGATGTCGCCGGGAGCAAACCGCGCTCCGAAAGGCCGTCTGCGAGACCGCGCCAGGTTATCGATTCCTGAAGGAAGCCGCCGAGTCCCAGGCGGGCGATAAGGGCCGACGACGGCGGCACGACCCGGATCAGCGTTACGGCGACAATGGCGAACGCAAGTCCCGCTAGCGCCGTGACGGCGAAGGCCCTGGCCAGACGAACTCGCTTGTGCCGGCGGGAACTGGTTGCCGCGAGGGCATGGCCGAGCATCGGCAACAGAAACAGCCAACCCGGCATTTGCCAGTGAGGCAAGGCACTTCCACCCCAGAGCGGCACAGCGGTGAAGACGACAATCGCAGGCAGGCCGATCGCCGCCAGGAATGCCGCTGGCCCCGTCCGACTATCCCTTGTCCGAAGGCTCCAGAATAGTGCCGCGATCGAAGCAATCAGTGTCCAGGGGCCGAGATAGGCCAATTGTCCAAGCATCGCACGGGCGAACCCGGCCCAATCCGGGCCGCCTGAACCAAGCCCGCGCGACGACTGGAATAACAACGAGACCCAATGATGTTGCGCGTTCCAAACGAGGACCGGGGACACGGTGACCGCGGCGATCGCGACGGCCAGCCAAGGCGCCGAATGCCTCAGCTGGCTTCGATGGTGTGTCGCAAGAAGGAAGGCGGCCGCGCCGAGGGCAAAAAGGACGGCATGGTATTTCGAAAGCCCGGCCAGTCCGAGAGTCAGTCCGGCGGCATACCACAATCGGCGTCGGCGTGCCGGCTCGCATGCAGAGAACAGGATCCTGTCGAGCAGCCGAGCCGTCAGGGCAAGAAACAGGAACAGGGGACCGTCGGGCACCATCCACGATCCGGCAGAGACGAGGAAGAACGGTGCCAGGCTCAGCGCCAACAGCATCCACAATCCGGCCCTTGGTCCCCACCGGTGATGGGTGAGATCGAACATCACCACGCTCGTTGCGGTGAAGGCAAGCACGAAGGGCAGACGCAGTATCACAACCGGCACGTCGTCGCCCCAGAACGGTCGGGCCAGCTCCCGCATCGCCTTGACCCACCAGAAGGCCATCGGAGGGTGATCAAACCAGGAGAGCTGCCACTGCGTGGCGACCGCCATGGCGTAAGCCTCGTCGACGCCAGGATCCAGGAGCGCCGCGAGACCCAAGCGGACCAGCGCACCAGTCAGAATGATGCATGTCGCGGCTCGCAGCATGGCGGCGCGATCATCCAACTGTTGCAACCTCGAGGGAGGCCGTTTTTTCTCGGCGGACCGGCCGGATGGATGGCGTCGATCGCCGACACCATGATGCGTCCGGCATTGTGCGGTCATCGGACGCGCCAGGTGAATGCGGACGTAATGACATAGTTGAAGACAGCGCCCATACAGGCACCCGCGAGGCCTGCCAGCCACCAGTTGGAGACTTGGTCGTGGAGGAGTTGCCCAATACCCACATTCGCAATGACGCCGATGCTACAGACGACATAGAACGATGCGAGGCCGACGATCAGCCGCCAGCCCTTGAGCCTGCGGTCCCGGTAGGTCAGGGCATTGTTGAGGAAGAAGTTGCCCGTCATTGCAACATAGGCCGCCGCCATCTGGGCTATCCAGAAGGTAAGGCCCCACGCCAGCGCAGCCTTTAGCGTGACCAGATGCACAATAACGCCCGTTGCGCCGATGAGTGAGAACAGCAGGAAGCGGAGCGAGAGCATATCGCCCGTCAGTTTGGCGAGCAGCAGGCCGAAGTATTCCAGCGCCACAAGATTGTCGAGCTTGGAAACGCCGTGCTGCCGAGGGCGGAAGCGAAATGGTATCTCGCTCGTTCGCAGCGGATCCGGCGTCGAAGCGAGAATATCCATAAGGATCTTGAAGCCTTGGGTGGACAGACGCGGGGCAAGCGCTTCGAAAGCCGGTCGGCGCATGGCGAAGAACCCGCTCATGGGATCGCTGACGTCGATGTTCAGGAGCGTTCGCGCCAGGCCTGTTGCCAACCGACTGCCCGCAAGGCGTGTGTTCGAGAGACCGTCCGCAGCGCTGCCTGCGGCACCTGGAACATTACAGAAGCGGCTGGCGATGACGAGATCGTCGCCAGAACGGATGCGGTGAAGCATCTCCGGCAACAGCGACTCGTCATGCTGCAAATCACCGTCCATGATGACGACGACGGGCGCCGACGACGAAAGCATGCCTTCGATCGAGGCACCCGCAAGGCCGCGCCTGCCCAGCCGACGAACGCAGCGCACGCGCGCGTCCCGATTTGCAATGGCTCTTACACGATCAGCCGTACCGTCGGGGCTATCGTCATCGACAAATATCACCTCCCAAGAGACCCCGGGTAACGACCTCTCAAGCGCATGGATCAATAGATGCACGTTGGCGGCTTCGTTGAATGTGGGGACGATGACGGATAGTTCCGGCGTCGAATTGCCCATTGGTCCCTTCTGCTGCGCGAGAAGACGATCTTCCTGCGGGTCTGTCACCGATTGCATTGCCATAGTCGCGCCTGCTCAAAGAGTTGAGGCGACGTTATAGAATCGCACCTTCAGCAGGTGTGCTTGGTCTTGTTGCGATATGTTTCGAAACGTTAAGACCCCGGGTGGCTGACCTTGGCCTCGATCGAGGCCAAGGTCGGCTGCGCGGCGGATATGAAGGATAAAGTGTCTGGGGTGGCTCGTGCGGGCGTGCATACCCCTCACGGGAGCCGCAGCCAGCTCGCACGTCCGATGCCCCACGACCGGTCGAACACCCCCAATTACCGCCCATCAGAGGGGCCCCGAGTGCTGCAGCACGACGGTCTCGTTCTCGCCAAGGACCCTGCACCCCTGGAAGGCAGGCATTGACCCCCCAAAGTGATCCCAGCTTCTGGCCACTGCAACGGTCACGCCACGCACTCCGGCGGCGGACTACGGTTCGACGTCTGTCCGCGGAACCGGGCGTGGTGGATGCGTCAGACCTTTATGCCGAACAGCTTTTCCGCATTCCGGAACGCGATTTTTTCCTTGGCTTCACGGGGCAGATCCACCGCCCGAAACCAGTCGGTCCCTTGCTTCATGTTTGCGAACGGGTAGTCAGTCCCGAACATCACCCGGTCGACACTGATGTACCTTAGCAAAAGATGAAGCAGTTCATCCTGGAAGAAGGCGCTGGTCGTGTACCAGAAATTGTCACTGAGGTATTGCGCGATAGGTTTATTGAGTGAAGCCTGGGTCGACTCGCTCATATCTCCCACAATCCGCTCGTAGTAGAACGGAAGTCCCTCTCCCATGTGGCCGATGATCATCTGCAGCTTAGGGAATTTATCGAATACGCCGGTCATGACCAGTCGAAGGCATTGGGTCAGAACTTCCTGGTGCCATCCATATCCTGAGCCGCTGAAAATGTAGTTTTGGTACTCCTGGTCATATCCCGGCCGCACCGTCCGATAGTAGATATCGAAGACCTCTACAGGTGGGAAACCTGGATGCAGATATATAGGCACATCAAGGGCCTCGGCGCGTGCCAGAAGGGGTTCAAAATCGGGGTGATCGAGGAACTTCTTGCCAATGAACCCATTGGTCATTGCTCCCACAAAGCCATCCTCCCGAACGGCGCGCTCCAGCTCGTCCGCCGATGCTTCCGGATCCTGCAGCGGCAAGGTTGCATAGGCCTGGTACCGCCCCGGATAGGTCGCCATCGGGCCGTCGGCAATCATCTTGTTGAGGCGATAGGCAAAATCGATGCCTTGCTGACCGGGGACATTCTGCACGCCCGGCGTATGTGCCGAGAGGATTTGCACGTTGATCCCCGCTTCATCCATTGCGCCGATGCGCCCAGGACCGAGTTCGGCCAGACCGGTTCCCTTGAGATACTCGACGTGTTCATCGTTGATCGCGTTCAGCGCGATGAGCTCGTCGGTGGTATAGGTCTCTTCGGTGGCAATGAATCGCAGGTCCTGGTCTCGCATTGCGATGACCGACAACTCCGCCGCGGCAGCGCGAGAGACGATGACGGGCGCGGCCAATCCGGCGCTGACACCACATGCAGCCGCGCCCGTTAGAAAGCTGCGGCGGCCAACTGCCAGCCTCTTTTTTGGTTTTTCGATCCGTTGCATATCCGTTTGTGCTCCAATCTTGCCTTGTGACGTCTTGATGCAGGTTCCGCTCGACAAATGGTCACCTCGACCGCGAGAGACCCAGGGACAGGCAGCCGCATCGTGGAGGCGTCGCGATAGATCGATGAGGCTGCCAAATATCCTGTCGATTGCCGCGAGATTTTTTCAAACCCCGATGCGTCCAGCATCGCCGGTGCACGTCAGTCTCAGCACGTTCGCGGCCATGCTCCTTGATCGCATCCGGCTACACTTAGTCCAACTTCGGCGTTGGATTGTGTTTTCTCTTGTTAAGAGTCGTTTCGCCGCCTGTGCGGGCGGCGCAAAGCGTCCCGATCAAGTCTCGCCCGTGCGGGACAAATCAACCGACGGCGCCGATGATCCTGACAAAGGAGCAAGCCCACGCTCACCACGCTCCCTGGAAAACGACACCCGCTACGCACGCTGTGAAGAACCACGCCCTTTTCGGCAAACCAGTTCCACTCCGGTCATTGCATTGCAGGAACCGGATGATGTGTGTGCAACCGAGGTCCGGGGATCTACACGATCCTCCACGACCGGCGAGCGCGGCCGGCGATGCGCTTCAGACACCGAGTGCCCGCGCTCCTGGCCGATTGCGGCAAGCCGTTGACGAGGGCGCTGAAAGCGCCCCTATGGACACAACGGATTGCGTCCGCCCTTTCCCGGCGGCGATATTCAGTATCGGGCTATTCGGGCCTTCCTGAACGACCACGCCGGTTGATCATGCAGGAAAGGCTATCGATTTTGCGGCTTCTGGGCCTGTCACTGTGACAGAAGATACCGGTGGCGCCGCTGCCACATCTCCCGCGGCGGGAAGTTCAATTTGGACCACAAGCCCATGCGGCACTCTGTTCAAAAGCTCGATCGTGCCGCCGTGTGCTCGCACAATGTCATCGACGATCGAGAGGCCGAGACCGAACCCACTGCGATCGGACAGGGTTCGCGCCGAATCGGCCTTGAAGAACGGTTCCAGCACACGGGTTCGCAAACTGCCGGGAAGACCCGGACCGTTGTCCATGACAGCAATCCTCACCGTGCCCTTTCCAAGCACGGAGAGCTCCACCGTCGTCTCATGCGCGAACTTCGTGCCGTTTTCGACGAGATTGGTGATCGCACGCGCCAGGGAGCGGGGCCTGCAGCCATAGGCAAACCGTTCCGGTCCGACATATTTCACATTGAAACCCACATCGGAAAAGTCAGAACACACGGTCGCCAGAAGGCTGGGGAGGTCGGCGTTGACCGGCTTTTCGGCCGCCATTTCCCTGCTGAGATAGGTCAGCGTATCGTTGATCATGTCGCTGAGAACGGAGATATCCTTCAACAATGCCGCCTTCAGCTCCGGTTGCGTGGAACGCTCCGCGCGCAGACGCAGACGCGTCAGGGGTGTGCGAAGGTCGTGGCTGATCGCACGCAGCATACGGGTGCGATCGTCGATCAGACTGCGCAGACGACTGCGCATGTCATTCAACGATCTTGCCAAGGTTCGAATTTCGGCTGCGCCACGTTCCTTGAAAGGCCTGTCCGGCCCCTCGTCGGGCTTTAGCGTTTCTGCGGCCTTGGCAAATTCCAGCAGCGGCGCAGAAATCACCCGCGCCGCATAAAGCGACAGAAGAACCACCGGCAGGAAGAGAACCATCATTTGCAGCACGACACTGACTTCCTGGTCGCTGATCCAAGCATCGGGTGGAGGGGGCGCGGGAAGAAAGGCCAACGCCCGATCGGAGTCGATCCCGACGATGAGCACATCATGCAGTTCTCCGCGGGGGGTGTTCGTGCGGAAAGCCGTTGTGAACCTCGGCGGCAGATTCTCCTGCACAAGGTGGCGGACATCCCCGGCGACGATCCTCGTCTCGCCCTTTGAAAGCTCCGCCGCCGCGACTTCTTCGACCCTTAGCCCCGTGCTGGAGGTGGCCTCAAGAATAGCTGCCTGCTGTTGCAAGGACGTGGACGCGCGAACCTGGTCAACGACGGTTTCGATCTTCAATGCGGTCGCGCGAGCATAGGAAACACTCTCCAGATCATCGCGCAACAGCCAATCGGAAATCGCTGCCAAGATCAGGAGCCCCCCAATGGGGACAATCGCCAGTGCCGCAATCTGTCGGCGAAGAGATCCGACCCGAAGGCGAGAGGCCATCAACACACCTCGACTTTCGGGGTGAACATGTAGCCACCCAGCCGGACCGTCTTGATGACCGTCGGCTCGCGAACATTGGGTTCAATCTTCTGTCGGACGCGGCTGATGTGAACATCGATACTGCGCTGGACGGGGCCCGCAAGCCCGGCATGGGTCATGCGTAGAAGCTGCTCCCGCGTCATGACACGACCCGGATTCTGGCAAAATGCCAGAAGAATATCAAACTCCGCCGTGGTCATGGAAACATGCACCCCGTCCGGATTGACAAGTTGACGCAGTATCGGGTCGATCTGCCAACCGGCAAACTGCATGGCTGCAGGCTGCTGAGGCTGGTCCGCACCATAGGAGGCGCGCCGGAGGAGCCCCTTTATGCGGGCCATGAATTCGCGCGGATGAAACGGCTTGGTGACATAATCGTCGGCTCCAAGCTCAATGCCGACGATGCGGTTGATCTCATCGCCGAGTGCCGTGAGCATGATAATTGGAACGGTCGAGGATGCCCGCAGCCGGCGACAGATACTGAACCCATCCTCTCCTGGCAGCATGGCATCGAGCACGATCAAATCGAAAGCTCGCTTCCTCAGCGCATCGTCCATGTGCGACGATGAGCCAACTGCAATCGCCTCAAGACCGTTCTCGGTCAGCATCTCGAGCACCATGACGGCAATCTCCTCGTCATCCTCGACAAGGAGAACGCGAGGCACCGCCTCTGGCGCAACGAGATGTTGAACGATCATGGATTGACTCTGCATACAGGCTCGACAGGAATTCGGAATTCATGGCCATTGTCGCAAATACAGGCCGAAAGTCACGGGTTGAAGTATTTTGATATGTTAAGCGGGGACCAAACCGCGGCTTTATGCCTTCACCGCTGCAGGCTGATCCCCTAGAGTTCAGAAGACAATAGCCCGACAGGATGCAGACGGGGTCCCGCCCCCAGCCTGCCCCCTGCATCTGATACGTGTCTGGCATTTGATACGTTCGGGGCATTTCGGGCTCTGGCCGTTTCCCATCCGCCGCTGACCGACCTGTTGCAGGCGAGCATGCGGCAATCGCAATCACTGAAGGCAGATGCGATCTGTCGTCGGGAGGAATGCAGATCGACGGCAAAGATCGCGCCAACGTTTCTTAACATCACAAAGCCCAAGTTAATATCACGAAGCCCAAGTTTGTGTCGCTGTCTCCGATAATGCGACCGCGAGAAGCACGGCCCGTCAGACTTGACGATGGACGCCACAAAGCTCGCTATTGGACCTCAGGAGCGAATTTCAATGTCAATACTCAAGTCAATATTAGCCCGAAGGCGGCATGTTGCAATTGCGACCGGGTTTGCCGTGTTGGCTTGCCCCCTGCTTCAGGCACGGGCCGCCGACCTTTCTGAATATGGTGAGGCTGCCATCCCCTCGACAGCGACCTTCGACGAAGGTCGCTTCGGCGGCATCAGGCAGAAGCTTTCCGACTGGGACGTCATGGTCGGCGCCGGCGCTATCTATGCTCCAAAATTCGAGGGATCGGACGAGTTCGAAATCATTCCGGTTCCCATGATCTCCGCAACCTTCGGCCGGGTCACAGTCGATCCAGATGGTCTGACCGTCAATGTTCTGGAGTCCAATGGTTTCAAGTTTACGCTCAACGGCGGTTACGAATTCGGTGGAGGGCGCAAAGAGAGTGATTCCCGCCACCTGAGAGGTCTTGGCGACGTCGACGCCGGCGGCATTGTGGGAGGACAGCTCTCATACGAGATCGGACCGATGGAATTCTATGCCAAGGTGGACAAGACGATAGGCGGCAGCGACAGCCTGCTTGGTGAAGTCGGCGCAAATGTCTCCCACCAGGTCGATCGCTTCATCCTTTCGGCTGGCGCTTCAGCAACATTTGCGGACGACAATCATATGGACAGCTACTTTGGTGTGACCGCTGCCCAGTCCGCGCGCTCCGGCTTGCGGCGATATGATGCAAGCGCTGGTGTCAAGCGCTTCGATCTTGAAGCGTCGGTCACCTACATGGCAACGGAGAACTGGTTCGTCACTGGCCAGGCTGGCGTCGGCTTCCTGACCGGAGACGCAAAGGACAGTCCGATCGTTCAAGACCACGTGCAGCCGTCGGCGATGTTGCTTGTCGGCTACAAATTCTAGCTCAAGACCATGAGTGGGAAACCGAAGGTCACGTCTGGTAGTCCGGCGTTTGCCGAGATTGACGCCTTGGTGCCAGCGGGTTCCCACTCTTTTGACGCAAGAGTGGCCGACCGTCCCAAAACCCACCAAACCGCGACAGGCCTGATCGCAACGGCCGGTGCAAATAGCCATGCTGGACGATCGACTTCATCCGCCAAAAGATCATGTCCTTTGACAGTTGCGCCAAGCCGTTAGGGCGACCACACCGGGAACCTCCTGACCGCCTTTGCACAGGGCGGAAGCGGCGGGATTGTTGTCTACCGCCTGGAATTGCGTGCTCCCCGTTATGGTTACGGTGATGGCACTTTTTCCCGTTGCTGCCCGTTCCGGGCGCGGCGGAGGGCTTCCCGCATGGTGCATTTTCAGTCTGACACCAGTCGTCCGTCCTCGACGGTGACGATCCGGTCGGCGAGATCCATGATGCGGGCGTCATGCGTGACCATGACCGTCGACATGCCACGTGCATCTCCAAGCGCCTTGAGCATCTGTACCACCTGAAGTCCGCCATCCCTATCCAGTGCGGCGGTCGGTTCATCCGCGAAAACGATCTCCGGGTTCGAGACAAGCGCACGGGCAATGGCCACGCGCTGCTTCTGTCCTCCGGAGAGTTTTTCGGGCAGGTATTCGATACGGTGGCCAAGGCCCAGCAACTGGAGGATATGGTTCGTGGCCGCCTCCTGCTTTGCCACGTCGCCGCGCGGGCCATGGACCTGCAGCCCCATCAGCGTGTTCTGTCGTGCGGTCAGGCTTTCGTGCAGGTTATGGGCCTGATAGATGAAGCCGAGCCGGCGGCGCAGCATCTGCTGGCTCCCCTGGCTTGCTCCCCGCAACTCCTGCCCCAGCAGGCGGATCGAGCCGTCCTGAACGGTGCGCAACGAGCCC
Source organism: Pseudorhizobium marinum (assembly GCF_000705355.1). Taxonomy (NCBI): domain Bacteria; kingdom Pseudomonadati; phylum Pseudomonadota; class Alphaproteobacteria; order Hyphomicrobiales; family Rhizobiaceae; genus Pseudorhizobium; species Pseudorhizobium marinum. Next base: position 20,259 of record NZ_JMQK01000031.1, on the reverse strand, counting down.
ATCAGCGTGAGCAACGTCGTTTTGCCGGAGCCGGAGGGGCCACGCAGGACGGTGAGCGTGCCGCGTTCGATCGACAGCGACGCGTCGCAAATCACCTGAATTCTGGTTTCACCGGAGCCAAACCAATGATTGACGTTCTGGAGTTGAATCGGTGGTTCACCGCTGGTCGTCATCAAAACAGCTCCGCCGGTTCTGCCCGCCTGAGGCGCAGCGTTGCCAGAGCACCCGAAAGCGCGCAGGCGACAAACGTTCCCACAAACACTGCCAAGGCGCGGTCAGCTTTCATGCCGATCGGCAGGCCCGTTGCCACCGACATCACCTCATAGATTGCGCCCCCGAGAAGGACGCCTGGAACGAAACCAAGGATGGCGATGATGAGCGCCTCCTCGAACACGATGCCGAGGAGAAAGCGGTGTGGATATCCCATCGCCTTGAACGTCGCGTATTCCTTCATATGGGCAGCGACATCCGTTGACAGGACCTGGTAGACGATGACAAGACCGACAAGAATGCCGATGAAGACGCCCATGCCGAATATGATACCGATCGACGCTTCGTCATTCATGTAGGTCACGTCGTCTGCGATGGCCTGCGCGGTTGTGCGAACCTGAACCCGTTCCAAGGCCAGGCGCTCCCTCAGCCGGCCGGCCACGGTGGCCGGATCCTTGTTCGGCTTCACCCGGATGAGGATATGGCTGGGGGTGCCGGCGGTTCGCTCCGGAAAAAGCTGCTGGAAGGTCTGGTCCGAGACAACCATTGCGCCGGCGGTGTCGAACCCGCTGCCAAGCCTGAACCCACCCACCGCAGAGACGGCATGACCATCGATCTCGAACCTCAAAGGCAGCTCAGGTGATAGCTGCGCGACAGCGGCTGCGCCCAGATCCTGATCGATATCGGGGATTGCTGTGTCGAGGAGTACGCGATCGGCTGGAGCGAGCATCGCCAGTTGATCGCCGATCGTCTCGCCGGCAAAGGCCGCCGCCTCGGGAAGCATCCCATAGACGATCAGGGTCGTTGAAGACCCGTCGGATCGCTTCCACTCCGTGGTTTCAACATAAAGGGGCGTCGCCTCCGCCACGGCAGGATCTGCAAGCGTATTATACATGAGGCGGCGGGAGATCATCTCGCCATTGAGGAACTGGGGTCGCAGCGGCGAAATGATGATATCCGTGTGGAACGGCGTAAAGACAAGCTGGGTGACGCTGGTCAGCGAAGCCACCACGCCGAGCTGTACGAAGACCAGCAGATTGGCAAAAGCGATACCCGCCACCGCCGCGATCAGCCGCATGCGGTTGTGGATCAGTTGCAGCCAACCGACCGGCGTGCGCCGCAGCAGGAGATGCAATACCCGCGTCATTGCGCCTTTGTCCTTATCCTGCCAATCACCTCGAGGTTGGTGTAGGTCCGGGCGGCGGCCGACGATTCAGCATCGAGCGTGACGACCACCTTGACGACGCGCGCATCCACGTTGGCGGCAGGCTCGGTCGACATGACAGACTGACGGCCGACAATCTGCCCCACCCTGCTGACCCTGCCTGTCAGGGGTGCTGACAGCGCTTGTCCCGTCACGCTCACGATCTGGCCTGGTTCAACCATCCTCACCTCGGTCTGATAGACCTCCAGTTCAGCCGTCATGCGTGCGACATCGCCTATGGTCATCACGCCGCTGGCCATTGGTTTTTCACCGACGCGGGCGTGGATTTCCAGCACACCTCCCGCTCGCGGCGCCACGACCCGTCCGGAGGCAAGGTCTTCGCTGGCACGGGCCAGGTTGTCGCGCGCCAGATCGAGGTTGCGTGCCGCCAGCAAGATGTCGGACTGATCGCCTGTCCCGGCTCCGCTGTATCGGTTCACGAGTGCGGCCGTCCGGTCGAACTCGGCCCGCGCCTTGGCAGCGTTGGCGCGCGCCTGTTCGATCAGAACCTGGGTGGTCAGCTTGCCTGCAGCAAGCCTGGTCTGGCGCTCGGCCTCCTGGTTCGCAAGCATCAGTGTCGCTTCGGCCGCCGCATGATTGGCCCGCGCCTCCGCGAGATTGGCGAGCGTCGATGAGCGTACCTGCTCCAGCGAGGCTTGCTGGGCCATCACATTGGCCTGCGCCGAGGCCTTGGCGGCAAGCAGCGCGGGCATGTTGTCCAGTTCCGCGAGGATCTGTCCTGCGGCCACCTGTTCGCCTTCGTTGACCAGCAGCCGGGCGATGCGCGCATCACCCGCGCCGTTGGGTAGAGCCACGGCCAGAATACCGCCAAGGGGGACGAGACGGCCGAGTGCAACGACATCGAGCGCCCTCTCCTCACCTCCCGATCGCTCCTCCCCCTGCTCCAGGGCCGCCGCGACGGGCGTACCGCCAGAATCCGCTGCCGCCGTCTCAAGGACACGGACGGCCATCGGCTGAATATAGATGCCGGCCATCATGCCAAGGCCGAGCAACAGCCCGGCCAGCAACAGCCTTGTCCACCATGTTGCGCCTGCGCGCGGGTTGCTGGAAGCTGCCGAAGCCTTCGCCTTTCCCGGATCCTCGAGCGGCAGTGCGACGCGGTGCTTGACTACTTCGAGCATGGGATCGTCGTTTCCTTTCCTCGCTGGAGGGCTGCCGAGCAATGGCAAAATTTCGACATCTTGTTCTCCTGTTGGCCATGCAAAAGTCACGGCTACTGCTGCTGTACTGTCTGGATACCTGCGGGTGTGGCGATGAAGGAGGGTCTGTCTTTCCACAGGCTGCCGTGTGCCATTTGCGCGTAGCCGAGATTGTAGATCGCACGCATGTAGTTGGTATTGAATGGATCGGTGAGCTCATGGGAGACGGGCACATCGATGGACGCCATATGGAAGCGGATGCCGGTCTTCTGGGCATAGGCGTAGGTGGCCAACAGCGCGCTGCGTGTCTGTGATTTGATGAGGAGTGAGCTTGCCTTCGCCATGACGATGAAAGTGTTGTTGGTGGTCAGGGCGAACTCCGGCATCAGGGCGTTGTTGACGAGAATGTACATGTTGAACTTTTGCCCTTTGCGCCACTCGTCGTCTTGCGCATTGGCAATCCAACCCTCCGGGATCGTCAGGATTTGCGTGGCGGATCCGCCGTCGGAGTGCATTTCCTCAAATGTTCGCCCACCGGCTGTGGCCTTGATGAGCACGGCTGGATAAAGCCCGGGCAGGCTGGCCGAGGCGATGATGACATCCTGGAAGAGCTTCAACGCATCGGGGCGGCCGCTGTCGGCGATAGCGCCCATGTTCCAGATCACCGCCCTCTGCGAATCGAGGTTGGAGGTCAAGACCAGCAGGCGTCGCCCCTTGCGATGCTCTGCGGCGATCCTCTCCAGCGTGCCGCGCGTCAGATACCGTTCGACCATCGTTCGAAGCGGCTCCTGGCTCAGGAGACTCGAACCCAGCAGGCCCCTTGGCAAGAACTTCAAATCGACCAGATCCCGAGCGACGCCGCTTGTGTAGAGTTCGACAAGCGTGTGATCAAAGGCCGAACCGAGGAAGGCGTAGGGCGCAATCAGGGCACCGGTGCTGACGCCGCTGACCATGTCGAATTCGGGCCGTTGACCCTTGTCCGACCAGGCCTTCAGAGCGCCGACGCTGAACGCCCCTCGGGCACCCCCGCCGGATAGGACGAGGTAGTTGATTTCCTTGTGTCTGAGGACGGGAAGCCAACTCCGAGACTGTGGCAATTGTCCGCTCGAGTCGGCATAGATGCGGATGTCGTCAAATCCGTCGACGCGGGCCGCCGATGCCGCTTTCGGGTCGTAGGGAATACGGGCCGGCGCCGTGCAGCCAACCAGAAAACAGCACAAGAGGATAGCTGAAAGCCACGGCATATATCGCCTCGCACCAGACGCCTGGGAAGACATCAAGGTGCCTGCCAACGACCTGGCAGATTTCCACGGGACCTGCGTGCAGTTTCAAGCAGATACCCCCGCTGTCGCAGCCCCATCATCAGTGTCATGTCGCTCACGCCAGCCCTTCGAGATTGGATCTGGCACCACTAAGTCCGATTTTGACGTTGGATTGGGTTTTCTCTCGTTAAGAGTTGTTGCGCCGGCTGCAGACGGGCACGTCGAAGCCATCCTCGACGCCATCGATGATCCAGGTGCTGCAAGGTCCTGCACCTGCCAGCGCGCGCCCCAGGTCCAGGCCAACCGACCCGTCTGCCTGAGGGCGACCACGAGCACCCTGTGTCGTAATCTGCCGAGGGGCACTCGTTGGCGTGTTGCGCCAGCTGATGCTGTGCGGCATGAACCGGGCAATCGGCGCACCGTGGATTTTTGCCGCCTCCTGAGATCCCGAAACTCCCGGCTTCGGCGATGGCGCACTGGCCGCCGTTTCTCCTGCACGAGAATCGCGTCCATTCCCCTAGTAATTGAGACTCCAGCCGATAAAGCCCGCCATCCATGCGCTCCAGAGACTGCCGGTCAGCGCCAGGGCGACACTCAGGCTGCGCAGCCGCACAGCCCAGCCTTGGGCTGTGGTAAAGGACAGCCAGACATTCCAGCCTCCCAGCAGCGCCCCAAGCAGCGGCACGATGGCGGCAACCTGCAAAAGGCGGATAAAGCCGTCGAGGCTGTCATTGTAGAAGCCGACATCGACGCGCAAAATGGGCGCAAGGATCGCATACCAGCCGACGAGATAGACGAGATTTGCCACGACGGCGACCCGCGTCAGGCGGCGAGCCAGGGCCGCACGGCCCGTCGCTGCAGGTGGAAGGTGCCGGGTGTGACGCACCCATGCCGCAATCGGCCAGACGATGGCCGTGCACAGCAAGACGAGCAACGAGAGGCCGGCGGCAAGCTGGAACAACACCCCGCTGCGGCCTGTCGGTGCGACCTGCAGAATCGAGACGGGATTATGACTGTCGAGGATAGCGCGCCGGCCTCCTGCCTCGGTCACGAGCAGCTGCCGCGTGCCGCCCACTTCATGCCAGAGACCGGGCGAAATCTCCCTGAATCGCTTGGTGCCGAGCGACGAGACACTGACCGTGCCATCGCCGTTCGCGACAACCTGATCCTGTTGAAGCAGGTAGAACAGACTGATGAACGCCGACTCCACACGGCGCGAACTTTCGTAGCTCCCGGCGATGGCCAGCGCATCTTCGGGCGCGGTTGCCATCGCCGGCGGCGTGACCGGCGCCGGCGCCGGGAAATAGCGGTCCAGGAAGAGCTGGAAGAGCCGCTCGCGCGCGCCATAGACCGCATCATCTTCGCCTCTGCTGTTGAAGCTGACAAAGATACCGACGCCTTCCTCCGGGAGCAGGTTCAGATCGCTGTGGAACACGACGGTGTCACCGGCATGTCCGAGGACGATGCGACCATTGCGGTACCCGCGGAAGAAACCATGGGCGAGCGTGTCGAAGCCCGGCGGCGCCTGCAGCAATGGCATATGCATGGCACGGACGGTTTCAGGCTGCAGGATCCGCTCGCCTTTGAAGCGTCCATCCTGCAGGTGCGCGAGCATGAAGTTCGCCATGTCTGCACCCGTTGCAGAAATCTGGCCCGCGGGCGCCGTTCCCGCAAATTCGATGGGGCTCGGCGGCGTGTCGCTGGTGCGGTACCCGTTCGCGAGCGTCTCTTCGAATGCTGGCGGAAGGGGTTGGCGCGGCGTTGTGTGATGCATGCGCAGCGGCGCGAGAATGTGACGCTCAAGGTAGGTTTCGAAGAGTTCTCCGGAGACACGCTGAACGACATATCCGGCAAGGGCGGTGCCGTAATTGGAGTAGGCTGGCACCTCTCCCGGCGCGAACATGAAGGGGCGGATGTTTTCCTTCAGATAGCGCTCAGTGGTCTTCAGCCGTTCCGGGTCGGTGGCGAGAACATCCTTCAACCCTTCCTCGAAACCGCCCCGATGCGTCATCAGATCTCTCATCGTCACGGGCCGCTGCCCGGGCGGGGAAACTTCGAAGTCCAGATAGTCGTTGACGTCGGCATCGAGATCGATTGTTCCGGCCTCAACCTGCTGCATCACGGCAGTCCATGTGAACAGCTTCGACGTCGATCCGATCCGCATCAGATGCCGCTTCGGGTCCATCGGTGTTCCGGCCGCCACATCCGCATGGCCATAGCCCCGCTGGAGGAGCACCTCACCGTCTTTGACGACAACGATCTGGGCACCCGCGATTTTGCCCGCCTCCAATGTGGTCAGCATGAAACCGTCGAGCCAGGCGCCGAGATCGTCTGCCGTGAGTGCTCGCTGGCCGGGCGCTGCCGTTTGAGGCGCGGCGGCCGCAGGCGACGCCGCTGGTGGAGGAGGAGCAAGGTCCTGCTGCGGCCACGCAGCCGCCTTGCTCAACAGGACCGCCATCAGGACGAACAGGAGCTTTGCCGGCATCAACCGTCTGCTCTTCGCTCGGCGAACCCGGGATTTACCACTCTCAATCGACCCGATGGTCTGCGCAACCAAACCTGCTTTGACACATCCGAATTTCATGGGCAGGCTCCTGTCAATCTGCGTCCTGCGGGTTCTGCCCGGCGATCACCGATCGCTTGCACGTCGACATCGACGTCCGATCCCATTAGAACAAAGCAGACATTTGTTTGAGTACTTACTGTTTTGTGAGTATCCGGTTGGAGACCCGAATGAGCGCTACGAATTTCCAATGTGGCCTGGAAGCGGTTCTGGCCATTCTCGGGGGCAAATGGAAGCCGCTTATTCTCTATCATCTGGCCAGCGGGTCGAAGCGTACCGGTCAACTGCGCAGGCTCGTCACCAATGTCAGTGAGAAAATGCTGATCCAGCACCTCAAGGAACTGACCGATGATGGGGTCATCCGCCGCATTGATTTCCAGACAGTGCCTCCGCACGTCGAATACGAGCTGACCGCCTTTGGTCGAAGTTTGGCAAGCTTGCTCGCCCCGTTATGCGAGTGGGGAACCCGTCACAGCGATGAGGTGGCGACGATCGTAGAAAGGCGCGAGCCCGCGGCGAAGTCCGGTTAGCGAACACTGCAGCACTTAACACTGTTACGACGCAAGGGCGGCGATATCCGGACCAGTGGGGCCAGTGCGTTCCGCCATGTGAGGATCGGCGTGAATGACACCGGAAAGGCACGCCTTTGGCCGGCGTCGGACAGGAGCTCTTGCGGCGATCAATGCAGGTCGCCGCTGGATCCGCACGTTTCCATCCCAGCCTGCGACATAGAGTCTGATCCTGGAAACTGCGCCGGCTGCCCGAGAGACGGTGAACGAAAAGCGGCTCAACCGACCACCGTGGCCAAAGCGAGCTGTTGAAATCCTATGCATCTTCAACTCTGTCCCTTAGAAAACTCAAACTTACCTTTTGGTGTGTTCTGGCCACCCAGGATGAGCAGAACTATGTGTCGCATGTCGGCTCGATCTTGGCGCGGACGCCAGAAACGTGTGACAAGGAGCTGGCGCAGCCGCGCCCGCCCATCCCATGAACGCGAATAGCTTTCCCGGTGCCAATGTCTGTGATGAGAAAGAACAGATCGACAAACCTGCCCGCCCCCTACCTGAAGCGCCTTTGGGTGAAGGAGGATGCCAGCCTTGGCGAGCAGTATCCGTTCAATCTGCCGTGGCTTGATAGGGAGTTCTCTCTTGATTTCGCGACACCGGTGACGATCATAGTGGGTGAGAACGGTACCGGGAAATCCACCCTGATCGAAGCTTTGGCAGCCATGTGCGGCTTTGACGAAGCCGGGGGCGGGAAAGGTTACATGCCGATCGATCACTCCCGCGCCGTCGATCGCAGCGGCGCACTCCTCGCCAGTGTTTTGCGGGCCGCCTGGCTGCCCAAGATCACCGGGGGCTGGTTCTTCCGCGCCGAATCCTTCTTCTCGGTCGCACGCTTCCTGGATGAGGCGGCCCGGGACGCCAATGCAGCACCGCCGGATTTTCTATCCTGGAGCCATGGTGAAGGTTTCGTGCGCTTTTTCGAGGAGCGCATGTCAAGACAGGGAATATACTTGCTGGACGAGCCGGAAAGCGCTCTTTCCCCGAAGCGCCAGCTGGAGCTGCTTCGAATTCTGAATGGGATTCAGGGATCGGCGAATGCGCAGATCATCATGGCGACGCATTCGCCCATCCTGATGGCGGTCCCTGGTGCCCGGCTGCTGGAGATCACCCGTGCAGGCCTTGCGGAAACGGAACTATGCGATACAAGCCATTTCAAGCTTTACAGGGACTTCACCGTCGATCCCGGCGACTTTGTCGACCGGGCGCTGCGCGACGAGATCTGACCGCCAGACGACAGCGGCAACGTCAGGAGGGCATGCCCTGATCGCGGGAAATGCTGACGCCAGCTTGCAGCCAACCCAAAAAAGGTCGCCTGCAGAGGCCAACTGCCTTCATCCAATCATGTTCAGAGGAGCCGAAGAAGATGGAAAACGAAGTCAACGACAGGTTCGGCGTTGCGTCCGGAGCCCAAAAAAAGGCGATCTATGCCACGCTTCAAGCCCTGGTTGCGCACGCCATGACCACCGATCCGACGTTCAGTGATCGCTTGGTTGCGTCTGTCGAAGATTATCTCACGCCTTTGTCAGATGCAGAACAGGATCAAGATTTCGCAGCACGGGTCAGAGCCAACATACATCATATCGTCGGCTCCCCCGGCTCCGAAGCGGTCTGAATCGCGCCGAGCGGCCAGCGTCGACCGGCAGATCCCGCCACATCAACCCTTCGCTGCTGGCGTTCGCCCGTGCACGCTGCCACGCGACGAAGCCGCGGGCGTGCGCCGCGTGGTGGGTTTTTCTGCTTTCTACCAGCGACAGGCTGACCGCCTCTTTCGGGCGCCTCTGCTGATAGATGGTTATCGTGCCTTGACGGGCAGCTCCTGGATCCGCCTGGAAGGCCATGGGAACGCTCAGAAACGCCGAAGCGCACTGAGATCGAACCACAACGGCTGAAGGGGCGTGGGGAGCGCGGTGTGATCGCGGGCCTCACCTCGGGTGAATCTGCAGCTCAGCCGACTTTCGCAACCGCTTGGCAGCCTTGCGCGCCTGATGCCGCTTGCGGCGCGGCGGAAGGAACCGTGTTCCAGACCCGGGACCGGTGATGCCTCCTCGGATTCGCCGGTCTTGGCGACACGGAATTTTCCCATAAAGGTAGCAATCTGATGCGGCTTTCGGTGGTCACCATATCCCTTTTGTTTCTTGCCATTCACCTTGCCATTGCCGCATCGGTTCCCCTCTTTGACGATGAAGCCTACTACGCGCTGTGGGCCCGTGATCTGGCGCTTGGCTACTACGATCATCCGCCCATGATCGCCTACATGATCCGCATGGGGACCAGCCTCTTCGGTGAGACGGCGCTCGGCATCCGCCTGTTTCCGGTGCTTGGTTTTGTCGCTTCGGGATACTTTGTGGGCGATATCGCGCGGCGCGTGTCCGGGGGCGTTGTCGGACTGCCAGTGCTGGCGACGATGCTCTATAATCTTAACCTGCTTGTCTTTGCTCTGGGCAGTTTCGCCACCCCCGACGCGCCATCCACCCTGTTCTGGATCGCAGCACTCTGGGCTGCCGTCCGCGCAGTCAGCACGCCCCCAGATACGCGTTTTGCGGTGCTGTGGTGGATCTGCACAGGTCTATTCATCGGGTTTGGCGGCTTGTCGAAGTTCACCAATGCCTTCCTGGCCTTCGGATTGCTGGCCTACCTGATCGCCACGCCCAAAGGCCGTGCGTACCTGCTGACAGGTCTGCCGTACATGGCCGTGACCGCGGCGATTCTGCCGCTTCTTCCCTATCTGTTCTGGAACCTGCAAAACGACTGGCTCGGCCTTGAGCGCCAGGGCGCGCGCCTTGTCGCCTCCGGCTTTTCGCCCCGATATCTGGGGGAATACGCCGCGCTCCTGCTCCTGGCGCCGACACCATTGGTCACCTGGTTTGCGTTTCGAGCTCTCAAAGCCCCGCCAAAGGATTGCGCGCTGTTGATCTGGAGCTCCATTCCGCTCCTGCTCTATTTCACCTATCACGCGACACATGCGCCGGTTCAAGCCAACTGGATCGTGCCGCTGCAGGCGTGCGTCGCCATTGCTGCAACCTTTGGACTCGCCCAAGCGCAGTCGCCGCAGCTTTGGATCAAGGCCACCCTCGCCGGTGCATTGTTGTTGAGCGTCGGTTCGGTCGCGACCGCATTCAATCCGGCCACCCCGATCGGCACGGCCGACAATCCACCAAACCAGACGCGCGGATGGTCAGCGACACAAGACGCCGTCACCGACCTGCTGCAGGAAACGGGCGCCAGATGGGTCGCCACGACCGACTATGCTCGAACCGGATCGCTCGCCCTTCGTTTTCCGCAAATGCCCGTATGGTCCGTCATTGAACTGCAGCGCTACGGCTTCCGCGGCGCCTTCCCGACCGAATTGTGCACCGCTCCCGGCCTCCTGATCGAGCGGGCAAGACGGTCGGAAACGATCTCCAGGGTCGCCGCAAGCCTGTTTGAGACGGTCGAAGCCACGCAGGCGGCCATGCGAACGCAGGACGAGGTTACTCTGATGCAATATCACCTAACACCGGTATCCGGGGTCAAGTCGCGCGACTTGTGCCCGAAAAACGCGCAATAAAAACCTGCGTCACCACCTCTTGAGGTTAGGGCGGTGCCGCACAACGGCGAACGTGGCGAAATACTTCGTTAGCGAGGTCAGTCAGCTACGGGCAAGCACAGCAATTTACCGATTAGAAGTCTCTACTGAAAGCAACTGGATCCCTTTAAATGGAACTCCATGAATTCCTTGGAATATCGTCGCCGATCGAGATCGTCGACATCGGCGCATCACTAGCTGAGGAGCCCATTTATAAAAACATACTCACCGAAGGCTACGGCAGAGTGACTGGGTTTGAACCCAATCCAGCCGAGATCGAGAAGCTGAACGCCCAGAAGAAGGACTATGAGACCTACCTGCCTTACTTTATCGGAACAGGTCTGGATGCTACTTTTTACGAAACAAACTGGGCGCTCACGGGATCTTTGTTTGAACCGAACGAGAAGCTGCTGAACAAGTTTAGCAACCTTGGTGAGGCTACCACTTTAGTGCAGAAGCATTCAGTGCAAACCCACCGGCTCAACAATGTGTCTGAGATAACGGACATAGACCTGTTAAAAATGGACATTCAAGGCTCGGAGTTGAACGCTCTTCGCAATGGCACCGAAAAACTGAGACATGCTCTTGTTGTTCAGGTGGAGGTCGAATTTGTTGAACTCTACAAAGGGCAACCGCTCTTTGCCGACGTCGACATCTTTTTACGTCACCACGGGTTTCAGTTTCACACGTTCTCAGGCTTCGGGATGCGATCCTTTAAGCCCATCGTCGTGGACGGCAATGCGAACGTTGGGCTTCGCCAAAGTATTTGGTCCGACGCCATCTACGTTCGCGATTGGATGGATCTAAGCCAGGTGGCCGATGAGAAACTGAAAAAATACGCATTCATCATGCACAGTTGCTACGGATCTTACGATCTTGCTCATCTTGTCCTCAGCCACCTCGACACCACTGTGGGCTCCGACTATGCGCCGCGATATCTTGCGATGATCACAGCGGGCGAGCGCTAAAGCAGCCCGGTTCGTTGAGCCCAATTTGTCTGCATTTCCCTAACCAGTGAGGAAGAATACTCATGTCAAAGCGTATCCTTTTTGTAGGGGACAGCCATTCAAAGTTTTGGACCGGCTACAATCATATGCGCGCAAAAGAAAGCGTATTTGCTGGGGTGGACGTCCTCCACGTAGTAGGTGCGACCGCTTTCAATATCGGCGACGAACAATCCACTGCTCAGGTGTCAGCCAAACTTGAAGCGCTTTACCGAGAGCAAGGCGAGCGCTACGGATGTGTTGTATTCTGTTTCGGCGAAATCGACTGCCGCGTCCATGCAGTTAAGAACGCGATCAAGTCTTCCACGAGCATCGCGGATCAGGTCAAGTCCATCGTTTCCCGGTACTTCGATTTTGTGCAGAACTTCAGCAACCGCTACCAAGTTCCCTGTATATTTTGGGGTCCCATTCCAACTTCTCCGCTGGATCAAATGAAGTTCAATCCAAACTTCCCCACATTTGGAACATGCCTCGAGCGGAACTATGCAACCTTCAAATTCAACGAGTATCTTTGCCGGTTCGCGCAGAACGTGAGTCAAATAGATCATACGTCGATATTCGAAGACCTCGTCGACGAGCATTACGCGACGAAAGCGGAGTTTCTTTACGACGGCGTCCATCTCTCAAATATTGCACTGCCCCTGGCGGAAGCAGCGCTAAAACAAAGCTTAGACCGCCTCGGCGTGTTGGAGGAATTGGAGCCTTGCCTTAAAAGAAGATGGATGATCGACGATACTCCGAGCGAACTCAACGTCGCTGAAAACCTGGATTACATTGTCAGCTCGACGTACAAGGATTCCGTAGGGTGGCAGTTTGCTGACCGCCCTCAGGGATACCTCCGATTCCATACTGATCTTGAAGATCAGCCGCATATCATCCTTCCGTTGGGAAGCGGCTACTTCGTGAAGAAGATCGAGCTTCACAATCGAACGGATGCTTGTTCGGAAAGGGCGAAAACTGTCGCCGTCGCATTATCATACGAAGGCAAAGAATATTTCGATGTCTTCGCGCCAGATGACCCTCAAGTGTTCGGCGCTAACGCAGAATGCTTGGTTATTGACATTTCCCATGATGTGCCCGTGCGATTTGTAAAGCTGTATCTGCGAGAGAGGCAATATTTCCATCTTGAGCACGTCTCAATTTTTGTGGCGAGTTTCCAGCAGCATCAAGTCAACTAGCGAATCCAGGTGCGATTGAGATCTTGGCGTGTGGATGGCTACCAGCCGCGTGCGGAGCATCGGGCGATTACGGCATCTACCAGAAGATTACTGGCTGCGAAGCGCAAGTGAGTGCCGTCAACGCCTGGGTCATTGTACATGTCGGCAGTTGGGAGGCCGCTGCCGTCAAGCTCCAGACGTCGCGCCAGTCGATCACCGCGTCCGCGCCAAGCTCGACCGCGTCAATCGCTACTTCAATGCTCCCGCGCCGAACATGCGCAGGCTTTCTGATTTCACCTATGCCGCGACCGGGCCGGGCTTCGTAGCCTTTGTCATCGATGCCTTTGTCCGCCGTATCGTCGGTTGGCGGGCAAGTTGGACTGCTCATGCCGGCTTTGTGCTCGACGCCCTCGACCAGGCACTCCATGATCGGCGGCCCGTCAAACGTGGCGGGCTGGTTCTCGACGGACCTCGTCCCCATATGAACGATACACGGCACATGGCCCGCACCACGCGTGGCTGGTTCGTTCATTTCAGGAAACCATCATGGCACAACAGCAAGACGCCTCTGCGTCCACGCAATCCTACGAGCCCAAAACGCTCGCCAAGAAACACCGGATTTCCGTTGAAGAGGCTGCGAAGATCATCGCTGAACACGGCGCAGATCGCAAGGCAGCCGACAAGGCCGCCCGCCGGATCGCGGCATAGGACGACTGCGGCAGGCTCAAGATCTGCCTGAGCCAGCCGCGGTAGTGCACCAGCCCCTTGAGCGTCGACTCTCCCGCACCGACAAGAGCCCGCCTCCTGATGGAATGACCGACCGGCGCCTCGTGAGGCGTCAATTGAAGCGGAGCAACGGCAATGTCAGGTGCCGCCAACCGTTTGGACTCGGTCCTGCTTCATAAACCTCCGCCACCATTGACGTCTCCGGGAACGGTCCATTCAAACTCTTGCCGCTTCAGACGAGCAGGGTGCTGCCATGGCCTTGAGTGTCGCTTCTGCAATCGGTGTCGGTGCCGTGTTGGGCGGGGCGGTGCTGAACAACCCGGTGACCGGCATCGCCGGCGGGCTCGCGATCGGCGTGGCTGCGGACGCTCTTCGTGAAGGATGACCCCGCTCTCGGGTATCCTGGAGGGTGGTCGTAGTAACGTGCCTTTACAGAACCACCACCGTTCCGCCGCCACTATTGACATTGGTGAGACGGCGCGATCAAGGGGCATGCGTTATCGCCTGGTGGGTGGCGGTCTGCGCCCGTGGCTGTCGAGCTCCGGTCGATTACGCACCGTTCAGAGCCTTTGACCGGGGCAGGTGACGCCGAGGTGGCCGCCGCCGCGCGAATTGCCGATCTGTCGCCCGGCCCGCTTGAAGAGCATGGCAGCATCTGAGTTTTTTGTGGCTCTTTCGGGGGGCGCTGTTGTGAGACAGGGCAGATTTTTCTCGGTCCGCCATCGTCGCTCGTTCCTTCGGCAGCACATCCCTGGGAAAGCAACCTGCGGTGGAAGCAGTTGCGAGCGCCAAAGATGCTCAAAGCACGTCCGCAATGCCGGTACCTTTGGTTCAGGAGCCACAGCTGCGGCTACAGGTGCGCCCGCTCGATGATGCTGCCCCGCCCGCAAGCGACTGCTTTGCCTGACAGATGCAGCGGTAGGGTTGAATTTTGCGCGCAGGCGTACCGTAATCCGGCTGGCTGGCATAGACACATCCGCGATAGCGGCCGTATGACCGCAATCAGTGGGCACGGGGTCATGTGTGGAGGAAGCAATGGCTGATGCAGTGGCAAGACCCGCAGGTGCCGAGACGACGATCCTGCCGATCATTTTCGCGGTCAGCTTCTGCCATATGCTCAACGACATCATGCAGTCGATGATCGCGGCGATCTATCCGATGCTGAAGGCGGACTACAACCTCGACTTCTGGCAGATCGGCATTTTGACGCTCGCCTTCCAATGCACGGCGTCACTGCTGCAGCCGGTGATCGGCATGATCACCGACAAGAAGCCGTTTCCGTACTCGCTGCCCTTCGGCATGGCCTCGACCTTCATCGGCTTGTTCGTGCTGGCCAGCGCCGGTTCCTATGGCATGCTGGTGTTTGCGGCCTCGCTCGTGGGCATCGGCTCTGCCGTCTTCCATCCGGAATCCTCGCGGGTGGCACGACTGGCCGCCGGAGGCCGCTATGGCTTTGCACAATCCGTCTTTCAGGTCGGCGGCAACCTTGGCCAGGCCCTCGGACCACTGCTGGCAGCCTTCATCATCGTCCCGCAAGGCCAGGCAAGCGTGGCGTGGTTTTCGCTCGCCGCCATGCTTGGCATCATTGTCCTCAGCCGCGTCGCCCGCTGGTACAAGGCCCATATGATCGCCAATGCCGGACGCAAGCGCCAGCAGCACGCCCACGGCTTGCCGCGCCGGGTGGTGATGACGGCGCTCGCCGTACTGGTCATCCTCACGTTCTCGAAGAACATCTACATGGCAAGCATCGGCAGCTATTACACATTCTTCGTTATCGAGCGCTTCGGCGTGAGCGTCCAGCAGTCGCAGATCATGCTGTTCGTCTTTCTCGGCGCCTCTGCCGCCGGACTGCTGGTGGGCGGCCCGATGGGGGATCGCTTCGGCTCCAAGGTGGTGATCTGGTTCTCGATCCTCGGCGTCCTGCCCTTCACCCTGGTCATGCCCTATGCGTCCTTGCCGGTGGTGATCGTCTTGTCCGGCATCATCGGGTTCGTGATGGCCTCGTCCTTCCCTGCCATCATCGTCATGGCACAAGAGCTGGTGCCGGGGCGGGTCGGCCTGATCGCCGGCGTGTTTTTCGGCTTTGCCTTCGGCATGGGCGGGATCGCGGCCGCATTTTTGGGGATCCTGGCCGACCGGCACGGGATTGTCACCGTCTACACCATCTGCTCGGTCCTCCCGGCGCTCGGGCTGTTGACAGTCTTCCTGCCCGGCAGGAGGGCCCTGCGGGCGGCGTGAGTCAGATGTGACCCGGCTCCTCTCGTCCGGGGCTTGCCGCTCGGGCTTGATGTCAGCGCCTAATTGCCGACACCCCCGCTCCAACAGCATCGGACGCCATGCCTGCAAAGCCGCGCGCCGAACGCCAACCGCCAACAATTCCTCGATCAAGGACAGGAAGACAAGCCGAAACCCCGTGTCGTTTCCGCGGGGAAGCTGACGACCGCGAGCATAGCGTGACCCGGATCGATAAATTGCGACCTATGTTATCGCCTCTTTCTTAAGATGGCCTCCGCTAAATTAGAGATCATTCATGGGGGTCACAATGTCTTCTTTCGCCAGTCGCCTGCACGTCGCCTTTCTGTGCCTCATCGCGTTTCTTCCCGCGGCCGCGCTGGCGCAGGACTGGACGGTCTCAAAAACGACGAAGCAGGTCAGCTACACGATCGACAAGAAGACCTGGGCGCCTGTCGAGGTCGGAAGCGTCATTCCCAGCCAGGCCTGGATGTCGACGGGGCCACGAGGACGCGTGATCTTGACGCGCGGTGAGGAAAGCCTGTCTTTCGGACCCAACACGCTGGGAGCCGTCATCACCACAGAAGGGCTTTTCTCTCGCAAGACGGAGGTCGTTCAGCAGAAGGGAAAAATCGCCCTCAACATCGAGAAGCGGAGCAGACCCCACACCTACGTCCACACCCCGTTTCTCGCCGCCGTGGTGAAGGGAACGACGTTTACGGTCAGCGTCACCGACGAGGCCGCGTCGGTCTCCGTCGATGAGGGACTGGTGCAGGTTTCTTCCTTCACCGGCGGCCAGAGCGCGGACGTTGGACCGGGCCAAGAGGTCACTGTCGACCAGACCCAGACCATGTCCGTTGCCGGGGTCAATGAACCGCCCTCCGTTTTCGCAGTCGAGCCGATGCAGGCATCGGTGCGGGCCGTGGGGCAGCCGGCTCCCCTGGGCGCCGGCCTCGGCCTGAGCTCGTTTGGCGATCAGTCTTCCGCACAGACAAGCGGCGATGCCGGCTCCAACGGCGTCAGTGGCGAGAGTAGCGAAGGCGGTGACAGCGATCGCCAGCAAGCCCAGGCCGGTAACAACGGGATTGGAAATGGCCAAGGCAACGGCCGCGCAAATGGCAACGGCGGCAGCAACGGCAACGGCAACGGCGGCGGCAACGGCAACGGCAACGGCGGCGGCAACGGCAAGGGCAATAACGGCAACGGCCGCGGCAATGGTGGAAACCTGAACCTGGACTAGCGGCGAGCCGCGGCAAAAATGCTCATCTCTGCCCGTATCCAGGGCTTTCAGTCAGACCGGGTCGGCTTCTTCCCGGCGATAGTCGGGGCGCTGACGTGGCACGACGGAGAGCAGGGTCCGAACCCTGGCATCGCAGCGGCGCCGATCCAGGAGCAGGAGCCTGAAAACCGGGTGCGCCGCGATGGCGTCTTGCTGCCCTGCGCGCCCCTCCCCCGGCCATCGCCGGCGTGGCTCGGCGAAGCGGCCGAACGCCGGGCCGACGCAGAGGCTGCCTGCCCGGCCATTGACGGGAAAAGGCCACCGCGCGATATCGAACGCCAGCAACCAGAACCGGTGAAGTGCGTTTGTCTGAACTTCTTGAGCGTTGGCACCATCAATCACTGGCACGGCAGTTCCTGCTGGCTGGCGGCGTCGTGTCGCTGGCGGCGATGCTGATTGTCGGTGCGCTGGTCACCACGCTCATCGAAGATGCCGTGACCCGCAATTCCGCGGCCACCACCGCCATGTACGTCGACAGCGTGATCGCGCCACTGCTGCCCGATCTGCAGACCACGGATGTCCTGGACGATCTCACCAGCCGGACGCTGGATGAGACATTTGGCCAGGGCGCGCTCGGAGGACGGGTGATGTCGTTTCGCCTGTGGCGTGCCGATGGAACGATCCTCTATGCCACCGACAAGGGATTGATCGGCAAGACCTTCGGCCCAAGCGACAGTCTCCAAAGAGCCTTCTCCGGGACATTGGTGGCCGAGTTCGAGGTGCCCGATGACGAAGAAAGCACCGCGGAGCGGGCGCTGGGCAGGCCGCTTCTGGAGATCTACAACCCGATCCTGCAGCCCTGGTCTGGAGAGGTTGTCGCTGTCTCGGAGTTCTACGAGGTTGCCGAGGGGTTCGAGCACAGTCTTGCGCAGGCGCGGCTGTGGAGCTGGATGGCCGTGGCTGCGGTCATCTCGATTTTCTTCCTGTCGCTTTCGGCCGTCGTTTTGCGGGGAAGCCGTACCATCGAGCAGCAACAGGCGGCCCTGACGCAAAGAGTGACGGAACTGTCGGATCTCCTGCGGCAGAACCGGGAGCTCCATGCCCGGGCGCAAAGGGCGTCGCAGCGGGCAACGGCGCTCAACGAAAGCTATCTGCGCCGGCTCGGGGCCGATCTTCACGACGGTCCGGCACAACTGGTTGCGTTTGCGGCGCTGAGAATCGACAGCCCGGCGCTGGTGGCGCCGGACACGCCCCACGCGGTGCGTGAACAGGAGATCGACGGCATCAAGGCGCGGCTGCACGAGGCAATGGAGGAAATCCGCAGCATCTGCAGCGGGCTGGTTCTTCCCCACATCGAGGCGACCGATCTGCCGGATCTGCTTGAACGCGTGGTGAGTGCCCACCGGCAACGGACGGACGCCGACGTCGGTCTTACGGTATCGGCCGAACCGCGGCCTCTGGCGCACTCTGCGAAGATCTGCATCTACCGTTTTGTGCAGGAGGCGCTAAATAACGGCTTTCATCACGGCAAGGGTCTTGGCCAGAAGGTCTGGCAAGGCTTTGACGGCGCCGCGATCGTCGTCGAGGTGGAGGATAAGGGGCCCGGCTTTGACGTCCACAGCACGAGATCGGAAGGGCTGGGCCTGGCCGGACTGCGCGAACGCATCGAAAGTCTCGGTGGCAGCTACGCGATCGAAAGCTCTCCGGAAGGAACGCGTTTGCGTATGACCATCAATGCAGAGGAAGTGGAACAGACATCATGAGCAACATTCGCATCGCCGTGGTCGATGATCATCCGCTCTTTCGCGAAGGCGTGATTCGCAGCCTGGCCGAATGTCCGGGACTGGAGATCGTCGCCGAGGGCGCAACCCGCGACGAGGCGGTCGCAATCGCCGCACGGATCGCGCCCGACATCATGCTGATGGATATCTCGATGCCGGGCTCGGGCCTGCAGGCGATCGAGGGCGTCCTGGAAAAGCACCCGTCGACGAGGATCGTGATGCTGACAGTCTCGGAAGCCGGTGATGATCTTGCACTGGCCCTGAAGCATGGTGCCAAGGGATATGTGCTCAAGGGGGTGGGCTCTCAGGCGCTGGCCGAGGTGGTGCGCACGGTGGCCTCCGGCGAGACCTATGTCGCGCCCGGTCTATCGGCCCGGCTCGTGGAGACCCTGTCGCGCGTCGAAGAGAAGCATCCGCTGGCGGCCCTCACGCAGCGGGAACAGGATGTCCTGAACCTGGTGGCCTCCGGCCTCAGCAACAAACGGATAGCCATCGCGCTCGATCTCCACGAAAAGACCATAAAGCATCACATGACGCGGATTTTTTCCAAGCTGGGCGTCACCAACCGCACAGAGGCGGCCCTGGCGCTGCGCGATGCCGCCGCTCACACGCCTTCAGCGGCGGAACGACCTCAGCCGGGCCCGATCTGACGCGGTCGCCCTGCGATTGACGATCTGACGGTTACGGGCATCGCGCATTTCATAGCGGCCGCCGACAATACGCTCGACGGTGCCATTGCCATGGCGAACGGAGATCGAGGATCCGCTGGTGCGCATTTCCGTCCGGCCAGCCCCGCCGCGCGCATCTGGCGTTCCGTTTCGCCCGGCCGCAGTGCCGCTGGCGCCAGCGCCACTGCCCCTATTGCTGCCGCCGCTATTCCCGCCGCTGTTTCCACCTCCGTTGCCGCTGCTTCCGCCCCCATTTCCGCCGCCATTGCCGCTACCGCCGCCGCCGTCATTGCCAGCCCCATTTCCGCCGCCGTTGCCACCCCCGTTTCCGCCGCCGTTGCCACCCCCGTTTCCGCCGCCGTTGCCACCCCCGTTTCCGCCGCCGTTGCCGCCACCATTGCCACCGCTGTTTCCGCCACCGTTGCCGCCGCCATTGCCTTGCGCGGCAGCCGTGCCGGGCGCAATGCTGAGGTGGCCGGCGTCAATCGACAAGCCAACAGGCGCAAGGCAGCCGGCCGTGAAGGCAGTTGCGGCCCAGGTGATCAGCTGTCGACGCGTGGTCATGGCTCCTACCTCTCTTGTTCCACCCCGTGCGCCCGTCCGGGCCGAGCGATGTGTAAGTCTGGTTGCCGGGGACTGCTGCCTTTTCCCGCATGACGCTTGCTGCCATCTAAGCTGCCGAGGCCTCAAAAGAAAGTCCCCGGCGCCGCACGGAAAATCGCAGTCTTACGCCAACCCACGCAGGTCCTGCCTTCTTCCGTGCGCTGCGCAGTATCCGCATTGTCATTGCGCAGAGCCGGATTTGACTCACGCATACCGCCCGTTCATGGCTAGTTCAGGACGGGAAGAGAAAATCGCGCCGTCGACAGTGAGCGGAACCCGCCACGCGAATGCCAATTGCATGAGTTTGCCAGGAGGAAAACACGTGAAGAAACATCTGTT
>NZ_JMQK01000030.1:0-48057 GCF_000705355.1 Pseudorhizobium marinum | reverse complement strand
GTCCGTCGCGACAGCGAGCGTTCGGCGAAGGTGCCTTAAGTGTTGGCGGTAACTTGGTCCGCCCGGGCTTTTGGCAACCAGACGAACACCATTCCCAGAAGACCTTTGCAGAGGGACCGAAGTCGCGAGCAACAACCGCCGAACGGGGTGCTGAGAGGTGCCACATAAAATTAAACTTACGAGGCAGCTTTCAGCGCCCCGTCCGAACACTAGCTTCAAGCCACGGCGGAGATCTCCGCGCGTGAACACCGGCGTATGAGGGAGATCCGATGTCCGAGAAGACCCTGAAGGATTGGGAGCAGCTTGCCGAGAAGGAGCTGAAGGCGCCGCCCGAAAGCCTGCTCTGGCACACCGTCGAGGGCATCGACGTCAAGCCGGTCTACACGGCGCAGGACCTCGAAGGGGTCAATCACCTCGACAGCCTGCCGGGATTTGCGCCATACGTCCGCGGCCCGCGCGCCACCATGTATGCCGGTCGCCCCTGGACCATCCGCCAATATGCCGGCTTCTCGACGGCGGAAGCCTCCAATGCCTTCTACCGCCGCAATCTCGCCGCCGGCCAGAAAGGCCTCTCCGTCGCCTTCGATCTTGCCACCCACCGCGGCTACGACAGCGACCATCCGCGCGTCGAGGGCGATGTCGGCAAGGCGGGCGTGGCGATCGACAGCGTCGAGGACATGAAGATCCTCTTCGACGGCATCCCGCTGAAGGAGATGTCCGTCTCGATGACGATGAACGGCGCGGTGATCCCGATCCTCGCCGCCTTCATCGTCGCCGGAGAGGAACAGGGCTGCTCTAGGGCGGAACTGTCCGGGACCATCCAGAACGACATCCTCAAGGAGTTCATGGTCCGCAACACCTATATCTACCCGCCCGAACCCTCGATGCGGATCGTTGCCGACATCATCGAATACACGGCGAGGGAGATGCCGCGTTTTAACTCCATCTCCATTTCCGGCTACCACATGCAGGAAGCGGGCGCGACTTTGGTGCAGGAGCTCGCCTTCACGCTTGCCGACGGCCGCGAATATGTGCGGGCAGCCATCGCCAAGGGCCTCAACGTCGACGAGTTCGCCGGACGCCTCTCCTTCTTCTTCGCCATCGGCATGAATTTCTTCATGGAGATTGCCAAGCTGCGCGCCGCGCGCCTGCTCTGGTCGTCGATCATGGAGGAGTTCAAGCCGCAGAAGCCGGGCTCGCTGATGCTGCGCACCCACTGCCAGACCTCAGGCGTGTCGCTGCAGGAGCAGGATCCCTACAACAACGTCATCCGCACCGCCTACGAGGCGATGTCGGCCGTGCTCGGCGGCACGCAGTCGCTGCACACCAATGCGCTGGACGAGGCCATGGCGCTGCCGACGGAGTTCTCCGCCCGCATCGCCCGCAACACGCAGCTCATCCTCAGCCATGAGACCGGCGTCACCAAGGTCGTCGATCCGCTCGCCGGCTCCTACTACATCGAGAGCCTGACCAATGAACTGGCGGAAAAGGCCTGGGCGCTGATTGAGGAGGTGGAAAAGCTCGGCGGCATGACGAAGGCGGTGGCCGACGGCCTGCCGAAGCGGCTGATCGAGGAGGCCGCCACCAAGCGGCAGGCGGCGATCGACCGCGGCGAGGAGGTCATCGTCGGCGTCAACCGGTTCCGCCTGGAGACCGAGGAAGAGATCGACATCCTGGCGATCGACAATTCCGCCGTCCGCACCTCGCAGATCAGGCGGCTGGAAGAGGTGCGCCGCCAGCGCGATCCGAAGCGCGTGGAGGAGACGCTCGCCGCCCTCACCGAGGTCGCCCGCTCCGGCGATGGCAATCTGCTCGCCACCGCCGTCGAGGCGGCCCGGGCGCGCGCCACCGTCGGCGAGATTTCCGACGCCATGCGCGCCGTCTTCGGCGATCACACGGCGGTGCCGGAGGTGGTCAGCGACATCTACGGCGCGGCCTATGCGGACGATCCGGAGTACAAGACGCTGGTCAACCGCTTAGCCGGCTATTCAAATGCGTCCGGCACGCCGAAGATCATGGTCGCCAAGCTCGGCCAGGATGGCCACGACCGCGGCGCCAAGGTGATCGCCTCGGCCTTCGGCGACATCGGCTTCACCGTGCTGGCCGGGCCACTGTTCCAGACGCCCGAAGAGGCCGCCGATCTGGCGGTCACGGAGAAGGTGCAGGTGGTCGGCATGTCGTCGCTCGCCGCCGGTCACCGGACGCTGGCGCCGCAGCTCGTGCAGGCCCTGAAGGCGAAGGGCGCCGAGAACGTCATCGTCGTCGTCGGCGGCGTCGTGCCGCGCCAGGACTACGACTACCTGCTGGA
Source organism: Pseudorhizobium marinum (assembly GCF_000705355.1). Taxonomy (NCBI): domain Bacteria; kingdom Pseudomonadati; phylum Pseudomonadota; class Alphaproteobacteria; order Hyphomicrobiales; family Rhizobiaceae; genus Pseudorhizobium; species Pseudorhizobium marinum. Next base: position 45,749 of record NZ_JMQK01000030.1, on the reverse strand, counting down.
GAACGGCGTCGCCGCCGTCTTCGGGCCGGGCACCAATGTGCTGGAGGCCGCCAACCGGGTTCTCGATCTGCTCGAGGGCAAGCGCCGCAACACCTGACGGAGATTGTAAGCCAACCGCCGCGATCGCAGCTCAGCGATCGCGGTATAGCCGTCTGCGGTCGTCATCGCGGGAGTCCTTGTCCCCGGAGGCGCCTCCGGCCTGCAACCGGTCGAGGACCTGCAGCAGGAGGTCGGCGCAGTCCTGGGCGGGCTCGCCGTCGGGGCAGCGGAAGGAGATCTTCATCCGGCCGTCCTGGATCCGGTAGCGGGCGCCACGCTCCGGCCGGTCGTCGCGACCGGCCAAGGGGCGATCGCGGTGGCGGTCCGGACCTGGCATATGCGCCGCCGGCGGCCGGGCATCCCCGCCCCGCATGTCCGTGATGGACTGCGCGGAGGCGAACTGCGGCAGGGAAGCCGCGAGCATGGCGGCGGCCATTGCGATCAGAGGTCTCATGGTTAACACTCCCGTTCTTCTCGGGAAGAACAGCGGGGTGACGGTATTGTTCCGGGTGTATCCCTCAGTCGGCCCCGGCCATGGCCACGACATGATCGGCGATTGCCAGACAGGCTGTGAGGCCGGGGGATTCGATGCCAAACAGGCTGACGAGGCCCGGGACACCATGGGCCTGCGGTCCGTCGATGCGGAAATCCTGGGCGGCGATCTCCGGCGGCACGATCTTCGGGCGGATGCCGGAATAGGCCGGGATCAGCGCCCCGTCTGCGAGATCCGGATAATAGCGCCGGATGCCGCGGTAGAAGCTCTCGGCCCTTTGCGGATCCACGGCGTAGTGCAGGCCGTCGACCCATTCGACATCCGGGCCGAAGCGCGCCTGTCCGGCCATGTCGAGCGTCAGGTGAATGCCGAGCCCGCCCTTCACCGGCACCGGATAGATCAGCCGCGAAAACGGTGTGCGGCCGGTCATGGCGAAATAGCTGCCCTTGGCGAAATAGGCCTGCGGCACCTGCCCGGGCGGCATGTCTTCGATGGCGCGGGCAAGCCCGGGTGCGCCGTGGCCGGCGGCATTCACCAGCAGCCGGGTCCGCAGCGTCATCGGCGCGTCACCACCGACATCGATCTCGATCCCGGCTGAGGTCGCCCGGCCGGCGACGACCGGCGTCTTGAGGGCAAGCAGCGCGCCATGGTTCTCGGCGTCACCGAGGAGCGAGGTCATCAGCGCATGGCTGTCGATGATGCCGGTCGAGGGCGACAGCAGCGCGCCGGTGGCAGACAATGCCGGCTCGAGCTCCAGCGCTTCCGCTGCCGAAATCTGCCGCAGGTCCGAGACGCCGTTCGCGGCCGCCCGTGCAGCGATTGCCGGCAGCATGGCGAACTCTTCCGCCGAGGTGGCGACGATCAGCTTGCCGCAATTGCGGTGCGGCAGCCCGCGGTCCTCGCAGTAGCGGTAGAGCGCTTCCCTGCCCTTGACGCAGAGGTCCGCCATCCGGCTGCCGGCCGGATAATAGATGCCGGCGTGGATCACCTCGCTGTTGCGCGCCGAGGTCTGGGTGCCGATCGCGTCCTCGGCCTCGAGGATCATCACCTCTCGACCGGCAAGGCTCAAGGCCCGGGCGATCGCCAGTCCCACCACGCCCGCACCGACGACCACGCAATCGACGTCATCCACGTCTCTCTCCCCTCAGGTACACTCGGCTCAACAGATAGCGGACGCTGAAGGAAGGACAAAGCATGCATGTGAGATCGGGCGGTACTGCCTGCGCCTTAAGTCTACTTGCCGAAGCCGAGGATCCAGCCGAGTCTGCACCCGACAGCATGATCCCGCGTGCCGGCTCTCCAGGCTCGGCCCGGACCCTTGAAGGCAGGATGGAGACCATGGCGTGATGCCGCAAACTTCCGGCGGCGCGGCGGCGGGAGCGAGTGCGCCGCTGATTGCGCTCGACGTCGTCGTCCTCGACACCGAGACCACCGGCCTCGACGTGCGCCAGGACAGGATCATCCAGATCGGCGCGGTGCGCATGCATGGCGCCGATATCCTGGAGACCCAGGTCTTCGACGTGATCGTCGATCCCGGCATCCCGATCCCGGCCGGATCGAGCCGGGTGCACGGGCTTCTCGATGCGGACGTCGCCGGCAAGCCGCGCTTTGCGGAGGTCGCCGGCGCGCTGCTCGACTTCATCGGCACTGCCGTCGTCGTCGGGCATTCGATCAATTTCGACCTCGCCGTGCTGCGCAACGAGGCGCATCGCCATGGGGTGGCGTGGAAGGAACCGCGCTGGCTCGACGTGGCGCTGATGTCGGTGGCGATCACGCCCGGGCTCGTCAGCCCGTCGCTCGACAATCTGGCGCTCACCTATGGCGTGACGATCGAGGGCCGCCATACGGCACTCGGCGACGCTCGCGCCACCGCCGGCGTCTACGCCGCCATGCAGCCGCGGCTTCTGGAAAAGGGGGTGCGGACGCTCGGAGAGGCGGAAAACCTCGGCCGGGCGGCGACCGCGCTCGTCGCCCAGCAGCAGGGCGTCGGCTGGTTTGAACGGCCCTCGGGCAAGGCGGAGTTTGCGCCGGCGGCGATCCAGACCGGCAGCAGAAGGGCGATCGACAGCTTTCTCTACCGGCAGCGGCTGGAGGATGTGATGAGCAGCCCGCCGATCTGCATCGACGCCGACTGTTCGCTCCGAGAGGCCTCGCGGCTGATGGCGGAAAAGGGCATCGGCTGCGCCATCGTCACCCGCGACGACGGCACCCATGGCATTCTGAGCGAGCGCGACATCCTGCGGGCGCTCGCCGAAAAGGGCGCCGAGGCCAGCGACGTGGCCGCCGGGACGGTCATGAGCGTGCCGGTAATCGCCGCCCCCGGAGATACCTTCCTCTACCGCGCGCTCGGGCTGATGGCGCGCCGGAACCTGCGCTACCTCGGCGTGACCGGCGCGTCGGGAGAGCTCGTCGGCATCTTCACGCTGCGCACGCTGTTGCGCGAGCGGGCGCTGGCCACCCTGACGCTCGGCGACGAGATCGCCGCCGCCAGCCGGCCCCGGGAGCTTGCCCGCGTCCAGGCGGAGCTTCCCTCGCTGGCCGCGGGCCTGCTCAGCGACGGGCTCGACGCGCGCGCCGTGGCGGCGGTCATCTCGGCAGAGCGGCGCGCCATGGCGACACGCGCGGCAGAGATCGCCGAAGGCGAGCTGATTGCGGCCGGCCGGGGTGCGGCGCCGGCGGACTACGCCCTGCTGGTGCTCGGTTCGGCGGGCCGGGGCGAAAGCCTGCTGGCGCCGGACCAGGACAATGCGCTGGTGATTGCCGACGGCTACCGGGGCGACCTCGGTTCCGCCGAGGACTGGTTCACGCGCTTTGCCACGCGGGTCAACGAGATCCTCGACCGGGCCGGCATCCCCTACTGCGACAGCGGGGTAATGGCCCGCAACCGGGTCTGGCGCCGGCGCCTGTCGGAGTGGCTGAACGAGGTGCGCAGCTGGGCGGAGCATCCGACGCCGAAGGTGCTCGAGAATGTCGACATCTTCTTCGACTTCACGCCGGTTCATGTGTCCTCGACGGCCGGCGCGCGCCTGGCCGAAACGCTGCGCAACGAGGCCACCGGGATTGTCCAGGCAGCGCCTTCGCTGCTGACGACGATGAGCGACGGGGCCAGCGGCCGCAATGCAGCGCTCGGCCTGTTCGGCCGCATCCGCAAGGACGGGTCCGGCCGCACCGAACTGAAGGCCGCCATGCTGCCGATCGTCGCCGGCGCCCGCACCGCCGCACTCAGACGGGGAATCGGCAGCCTGCCGACCGCCCAGAGGATCCGCGAGGCGGCAGCGGCGGCCGGCTATCCGGAGGCCGACGCGGCCCTCCTCGTCGACATTCACGGTTTCCTGATGCGGCTGATCCTCACCCAGCAGATCGCCGACATCGAGGCCGGGGTGAAGCCGAGCAACCGGGTCGACCTCAACATCCTGCGGCGGCAGGACCGCGAGCGCCTGCACGATGCGCTGCACCGCACCGGCATGATCCGCGAGCTGCTGCAGACCTGAGCGTCATGGTCATGGCCCGGCGGAGCGGGCCGGACAGTCGGACCGGATCAGCCGGTCTTGGCGATGGCGTCGATGACCTCCCGGCCACCGACCACTGCCTCGAACTCTGCCCAGACGGACTGGGCGCCCTTCTGCCATTCTTCCAGCGCGTCGGGTTCCAGCACCTGTCCGCCGTGTGCCCGGGCAACCTCCAGCGAGGCCGCCTCGTCCGCCTGCATCAGGCCGTTGAAATAAATGGCCGCGTCGGTCGAAACCGCCGTCAGCACCGCCTTCTCCTCGTCTCCCAGGCCATCCCAGAAGCTGCCCGCATAGAAGATCACGCCGGAGGAGCGGATGTGGGCGGTGCGGGTGAGGAAAGGCACCACCTCGTAGAGCTTGAAGCCCGCATAGGCGGAGGCGGTGAGATCCATGGCATCGGCGACGCCGGTCGCCAGCGCATTATAGGTCTCGGTGATCGGGATGCCGACCGGCACGGCGCCGAAGGCGCTCCACAGGCTGGTGTGCAGCCGGCTCTGGATGACGCGCATGGTCTTGCCGGCCAGCTGCTCCGGCCGCGTGATCGGCTCGCGGGCAAGCAGATGCCGGGCGCCGTAGTCGATGAAGCCGCCGACGACGAAGCCCTCATCGGCAAGGCGCGCCTTCAGGTCTTCACCGAGCGGCCCGGAGACGACGCGGCTCAGGTGGCCGGCATCGCGAAACAGGAACGGCAGGTCGAGCACCTGGAGTTGCGGCACCCAGGCCGACAGCGTCGAGACGGTCGAGAGGCTGGCCTGGATCGAGCCGAGGCGGGCGCCGTCGGCGACCTCCTTCTCGCCGCCGAGCGCCGCATTGGGGACGATCCGCAGCCGGAAGCGTCCCGGCAGGCGCTCCTCCAGCCGCGCCGCGATCCAGTGCCAGACCTGCGTCTCGGGCTTGTCCTCGCCAAGCAGCGAGGCGACCGTCAGCACCGACGTGCGGGCCAAGGCCGGCCGGACGAGGGCGGGGGCTGCAAGGGCCGGCGCGAGCGCGGCGGCGGTGATGAAGGTGCGGCGGGTGAAGGGGGGCATGGAAACCTCTCAGGCAGTGAGTGCAACAAGGCAAAGGACAAGGAGCGCCACGAGCAGCGCGGCGAGATAGGGCAGGACGGCCCGGAACAGATGGGCGGCGTTGACCCCGGTGAGGCCGGAAACCACCAGCACGAGCATGCCGACGGGCGGGGTGAGGCCGCCGATCATCAGGTTGACGACGAGGATGACGCCGAAGAAGACCGGGTCGATGCCGGCGGCGACGGCGGCCGGCAGCAGGATCGGGGCGAGCAGCAGGATGGCGGCGCCGATATCGAGCACCAGCCCCGCCCCGAGCAGCACGAGGTTACAGAGCAACAGTACGGCAAGCGGTTGATTGCCGAAGCCGGTGACGAGGCCGGTGACCGTTCCCGCCACGTCATCGATCGCCAGCAGGAAGGCGATGGGTGCGGCGGCGCCGATCAGCAAACCGATGGCGGCGGCCTCGCCGGCGGCCTGGCGGAAGGCGGCGGCGATGGTGCGCAGATCCCGTCTGCCGGCAAACGCCAGCAGCAGGGCGTAGCCTGCCGCGAGCGCCGCGGCCTCCGTGGTGGTGACGATGCCGATCCGGATGCCGGTCACGACCACCACCACCAGGCCGAGGGCCGGAAGTGCCGCGACCAAGGCCTGACGGCGCTGACGCCAGCCCGCCGTCGGCATCGGCGGCGTGGCGCGATGGACGAGATGGATGGCAAAGCCGAGGCAAAGCGCCATCAGCAGGCCGGCATAGGCGCCGCCGACGAGGAGTGCCCCGACGGACAGATCGGTTGCGGCAGCCAAAAGCAGAAAGGCGATCGAAGGCGGGATGACGTTGTCGAGGACGGAGGTGGCGGCGATCAGCGCACCGGCATCCGCCCGCCGGTAGCCGTGGCGGAGAAGCTGCGGGAAGAAGGTGCTGGCGCCGAAGGCGGCATTTGCGACGGAGGAGCCGGAGGCGCCGGAGAAGAGCACGCTGGTGAGGAGGGTCGTCTGGGCAAGGCCGGCAGGCCGATGGCCGACGAGGCTTGCGGCAAGCCGCACCAGGCGCTCCGCCGCCCCCGAGAGGGTGAGCAGCACGCCGGTCAGCAGGAAGAAGGGAATGGCGAGCAGCAGGAAGCGCGACAGGCCGCTTGCCGCTGTCGCCACGATCGCAGGCTCAGGGAGGCTGCTGCCGAAGGGAACGGCAAGCGCTGCCCCGGCGAGGAGACAATGGGCCAGCGGAGCGCCGAGCAAAAGGCCGAGGCCGGCGATCAGCAGCGCGATCAGACCCGGGGGCCAGTGACCGGGGGACCAGAGGCTCTCGAGGATGATCTCTGCCGGCAGAAGATGAACCGCAAGGCCGAGGAGACAAGACAACAGCGCGGACGTGCCCTTCCCTTCGACGATACGGCGAAGGACCAGCAGCACCAGAAGCAGTCCGGCGCTCGTGCTCAGGGCTGCCGGCCGCAGCCAGTCCGGCAGGCCGAGCACGACGGAGGTGGAGCCCATCATGCCGGCGGCCGCAGCGCCGCCGCTGACGAAGGCGAGTGCTGCGACGACCGTCACGGCATCGGCCACCAGATGCAGCGCCGGGCCCAGGGCTACGGGCGCTGCACGGCGCGCGATGTCGAGGCGCATGGCCAGAGCGCCCGACAGTGTGAGCGGCAGGCCCAGCGCGACCAGCAGCAGGAAGAGCCACAGCGCCGCCTCCTCCGCGCCGACCATGCCGGTCGAGAAGAGGTAGCGCAGGACGACCGAGGCCAGCACCAGCGCCAGAAGGACTGCCAGCACCGCCGCCGCCACGGTCGAGAGCGCCGCTTCGACGGCCTCCGCAAGGCGCCCGCTCTTCTGCTGCCAGTCGCTGGCCGGAGGCGGCAGTGATGGCGGCGCGGCACTATCCTTTACCGACAGGGGTCGCAGGTCTGTGTCCTCGCCTCGCCTCACCGCAGTTCGACGGCCAGGTCCTCGACGGCCGGCGCGCTGTCGATCAGCCCGCTTTCGGCCATGAAGGCGCCGAAGCGCTCGTAGCGGCCGCGGTCGAGGGCCGCCGGGCGCTTGGCAAAGCGCGGCAGCGTATCGAGGAAGGCCTGGCGGTTCAGCGCGTCATCGAGGTCCGGATAGGCCTTGATGAAGAGCTCCCAGGCCTCCTGCGGATGGTTGGTGAGGAAGATCGCGGCATCCTCGACGGCCTTCAGGAAGCGGGGAAGACGGTCGTCGCCGGCCATGTCCCTCTGGGCGACGAAGATCAGCTCGTCATAGACGGGAACGCCGTGCTCTTCGGGAAAGAAGGCATGGGGCTCGCCGCCTTCGAGGCGGATCTGGGTCAGCTCGAAATTGCGGAAGCCGCCGACGGTGGCGTCCACCTGGCCGCCGAGCAGCGAGGCGGTGAGCGCGAAGTTGACGTTGACGAGTTCGACGTCATCGAGGGACAGGCCTTCGGCCTCCAGGATACGCTTCAGCATGGCATCCTCGAAACCGGACACCGAAAAGCCGATCTTCCTGCCCTTCAGATCCGCCAGCGTCTTGACGGGACCATTGGCGAGAACCGTGATGGTGTTGAGCGGCGTCTCGACAAGCGTGCCGAAGCGGACGAGCGGCAGGCCCGCAGCGTGGTCGAGATAGAGGTTCGGCTGGTAATGCACGCCGATATCGGCCTGGCCGGCGGCGACCAGCCGCGGCACGGAGGACGGATCGGCCGGCGGCAGCAGTTCCACCTCGAGGCCCTGTTCGGCAAAGAGACCGCGCTCCTGGGCGACGACCATGGTCGCGTGATCCGGGTTGACGAACCATTCGAGCATCACGGTCAGCTTGTCGGCGGCTTGCGCTGGCAGGGGAAGCGCCAGGAGCGCGAGCGCGCCGAGGAGGGGAAGCAGGCGTCGTGTCATGATTTTATTCTCCGGCTAATTAAATTAAGGGGGCGATGGTCGGATTCCGGCGCCCAAGGGGCGAGCGGCGCCGTCAGGCGGTCGACGGCGGCGCGCAGGAGGAGGGTCATGGCCGCGAGTAGCGCCATGGCGGCAAAGACGGTGTCGGTCTGCATGCGGGCATTGGCCTGCACCATGACGAAGCCGAGACCCGCGGAGGCGCCGACCCATTCGCCGACCACGGCACCGATTGGCGCCAGCGGCGCGGCAACGCGCAGGCCCGAAACGAGCGCCGGCAGCGCCAGCGGCAGGCGGATGTGGCGGAGCACCTGCCAATGACTGGCCTTGGTGAGCGCGGCGGCATCGAGCAGGACCGGATCGGTGCGGTGCAAGCCGTCGGCGAAGGCGGATGCAACCGGAAAGAAGATGATGATCGTTGCCATCACTGCCTTGGAGGCCATGCCGAAGCCGAACCAGAGGACGAGAATGGGGGCGAGCACGAAGACCGGCAGCGCCTGCAGGACCAGCAGCATCGGCCAGGCGAGACGCCCGAGCCGGGGGAACGCCGCCATCGACAGGGCGGCGGCAAAGCCCAGCAGCGTGCCGCAGGCGAGACCGACGAGGATCTCCGACAGGGTGATCAGCCCGTTGCGCAGCAGGAATTCCGGCTGGCGGACCAGTGCTGCAGCCACCTGCAGCGGCGCGGGAAGAATGTAGCGGGGGGCGCCGACCAGCCAGACGACGGCCTGCCAGAGGGCGATCAGGCCCAGGAGGCCCGGTCCCATGTGCTTCAACGACATGGCAAGGCTCTACCGCGTCGGCGCCTGGTCGCCGCGCGAGCGCAGTCTGTCACGGATTGTGGTGCTGGATGCCATCAAACGATCTCCCGACGGTTACATCATGGAGATCCAGGTAAAGCGGAGAAGAGAATTGGCGCCTGATATGGCCGTTTCCGTTCCTACGCCGGTATGACCCGGATCAGGTTCAAGGGTCCGGCTCACCGCCATCTCAGCACCGTTACGATGCCCCCCTCGGAATTTCGTCATGTTTTGCGCAGACCGGCGGCAATGTCAATCGCCTTGCGCGGGAGCCAAGCCCGGCAGCGGCGGCGGGCGCCTCATGCGTTCCGCATCACGGAACCGACAGGTCCTGAGCGCGAAGGTAAAGCGTGCGGGTGCCGCCGATGTGATTGGTGGCGAATGTCTTCAGCGAACCTTCCGGGCCGGTTTCGCCGTAATCCTTCATCAGCTGGATCATGCTTTCCAGGGCGATCGCCTGGGCGGAGAAATAGGCGTTGTCGAACTGGTTCTGGAGCGCCGACTCCAGCGCCTGAAGCGTGTTGCGATCCTGCTCGCTCAGGTCCGCCGCCGGATCCACGCCCTCCTCGACGAGCGCCTCTTTCAACTCCGCCACAAACCGGCGCTGGTTCTCCGTCACCGTCTCGGCGAAGGCGCGCACCGACTCCTCCTGCCCACGGGAGAGCGCCAGTTCTGCCGATTCCACGAGGAAGTGGCTCAGGCTGGCCAAGCGTCCGGAAAAGGACTGCCTAGCATCCTCCTGCGCCGCAGCCTGCACGGCGCCCAAGGGTATGAGCAGAAGCGCAAGCATGAGTATCCGGGATGCTGACCTGAACATGAAAAAGAACCTTTCCTGCTGATGACCGGGCTGATGATGGAGAAGGCGCCGCCGCGGCGGCGCTCCCTGATCTCGAACCGCAGATCGTTGCCGAAGTTCCCGCGGCCGGACGCTGCCCGGAAGGACGCTACTGCGCCGGCTCGCTTGGCTCGTCGGTGAGCGCGGGATGGCTCGTCTGATCCTCGACGCCGCTCGGCGGCGCTTCGTCGGTGCGCTCGTAGGGCTCCTCGACGATCACGGTGGAGGTCGACGCAAGGTCCTGGACAAAAAGGAAGAAGCCCCCGACGACCACGACGATCACCGCCGCGGCAATGAACATGAGCTTTTTCGTGCGACTATCCATGGCTTGCTCCATTTGCTGTGGATCTCTCCAACCATGGAGCGCGGCGGAAGTTGCAAGGCATTTCCTCGCGGCGGCTTCTCCGTCGCTGAGCCACCCCGAGCCCTAGCAGGATATCAGTCCTGCTCGGCGCGACGCATGGGCATGCGGTCGATGAGGCCGAACAGCGCTTCGCTGTCGACAAACTCGCCGCTCTTCAGTTTTGCACCTCCGTCCTTGCCGATCAGGACCACTTGAAACTCACCGGGCGCGATGTCGGCCTGCCGGCGAAGTTCGGCGGCGTCGAGGTCGCCGATGCTGCCATAGACGGCTTCCGCGGTCTCCTCGGTCACCCGCACGACGACCATGTCGCGATCGGCGAGTGCCGCATCGGAGCGTGTGAACTCCGCCAGTTGCCGTTCCAGCCGGGCCTCACCCGCCGCGCCAAAGACGAGGGCGATGCGGTTCTTCCAGGTAAGCTGCGACAGGCTATCCATGGCGGATGCCTGCAGTGGAACCAGAAGGGCCAGCACCGTTGCGATCATCGGCCTTTGCATCTGCATCTCCCATCGGTTTGCGACCTGATCCTTGTGGTGGCGTCTGTCGATAACCTCAACGCCAGTTCGCCCGCCGAAGTTCACTCGGACGGAAAAACTTCTCAGGACCGGCAGCTCTCGGATCATCGTGATCTGGCTTTCGTTCACATTCTTCTTCATGGTATTACCGCAGGCATCGAAAGCGAAACGAAAGGCACCAGATGTTTCTCACGTCCCGGCAGTCGGAAATCGTCGAGCTGGCGAAGTCGCATGGCCGCGTTCTCGTGGAAGAGCTGGCGGGGCGTTTCGCGGTTTCACCGCAGACGATCCGGAAGGACCTGAACGATCTCTGCGACCAGCGGCTGCTCAACCGCATCCACGGCGGCGCGACGTTCCCGAGCAGCACGGAAAACATGCAGTACGAGGCACGCCGGCAGATTGCGGCACAGGAGAAGCAGGCGATCGGGCTTGCCGCCGCCCGCCTGATCCCCAACAACGCTTCCCTCTTCATCAATATCGGCACCACGACGGAAGCCGTCGGCGAAGCCTTGGTCGATCATCACGAGATGATGGTCATCACCAACAACATCAATGTTGCCAATCGCTTGCGCCTTCTCCCGGCCATGGAGGTGGTGATTGCCGGCGGCGTCGTGCGCGCTTCCGACGGCGGCATCGTCGGCGAGGCGGCGGTGGATTTCATCCGCCAGTTCAAGGTCGATTTCGCCGTGATCGGCACCTCTGCCATCGATGCGGACGGCGCCTTGCTGGATTTCGATTTCCGCGAAGTGAAGGTCGCACAGGCGATCATCGCCAATGCGCGCCACGTCATCCTGGTCGCAGATTCCACCAAGTTCGAACGGACCGCGCCCGTTCGCATCGCCCAGATCTCACAGGTTCACAGCTTCATCACCGACCACTGTCCGCTACCGTCGTTCCGGCGGATCTGCGCCGACAACAATGTCGAGCTGATCGAGACCGATGCGGCCGCGGATCGATCCGAAGGTTTCATTTGACATTCGTTTTATGTTCGGATCAACTTGTTACTGTTTTCGGCATCGGAACCGTCGACAGCATCCGAAGCATGAGAGGTAAATGTGACTGAGCCCGACATCGACATCTTCGTCATCGGCGGCGGCATCAACGGATGCGGCATCGCGCGTGATGCCGCGGGCCGCGGATACCGCGTCGCGCTGGCCGAGATGAACGACTTCGGCTCCGGCACCTCGTCCGGATCGACCAAGCTCATCCACGGCGGACTTCGCTATCTGGAACACTATGAATTCCGCCTGGTGCGCGAGGCGCTGATGGAGCGCGAAGTGCTCTGGGCGATGGCGCCGCATATCATCTGGCCGATGCGCTTCGTGCTGCCGTTCCAGAAGGGCGGCGTGCGCCCGGCCTGGCTGATCCGCCTCGGCCTGTTTCTCTACGACCACCTCGGCGGCCGCAAGCTGCTGCCGCCGACAAAGAGCCTCGACATGCGGCGCGACCCGGCGGGCAAGCCGTTGAAGCCGATCTTCACCAAGGCCTTCGAATATTCGGACGGCTGGGTGGACGATGCGCGCCTGGTGGTGCTGAACGCCCGCGACGCCGCCGGCCGTGGCGCGCAGATCCTGGCACGCACCAAGGTGATCCGGGCCGAACACCGCGACGGCTGCTGGTCGATCGAGCTCGAGGACACCCGCAGCGGCGCCCGTCGCAGCATGACGGCGCGCATGCTGGTGAATGCAGCCGGCCCCTGGGTCGATCAGGTTCTGTCGCGGGCGATGGGGCACAATGGCCGGCCGACGGTCCGCCTGGTGCAGGGCAGCCACATCGTCGTGAAGAAGAAGTTCGACGACCCGCGGGCCTATTTCTTCCAGAATCCCGACAACCGGATCATCTTCGCCATCCCCTACCAGCAGGACTACACGCTGATCGGCACCACCGATCGCGATTTCGGCAGCGATCCGACGGATGTCCGGATCAGCCAGGAGGAAACCGATTACCTCTGCTCTGCCGCCAGCGAATATTTCCGCGAACCGGTCCGGCCCGAAGACATCGTCTGGACCTATTCCGCCGTGCGCCCCCTTTACGACGACGGGGCATCGAAGGCGCAGGAGGCCACCCGCGACTACGTGCTGAAGACGGACGAAACCGAAGGGGCGCCGCTCCTGAACGTCTTCGGCGGCAAGCTGACCACCTATCGCCGGCTTGCCGAACACGCGCTGGAAAAGATCGGCGACGCGATCGGCGTCAAGGGAAGCCCCTGGACGGCCGGCAGCCACCTGCCCGGCGGCGATTTTCCGGCAACCGGCTACGAAGAGCTTGTCGACCGGCTTCTGGGTCGTTTCCCGTTCCTGGCGGATGCCCATGCCCGGCGTCTGGTCCGCGCCTATGGCACCGACACGTTCGAGATGCTGGCGGGCGCCACATCGGCGGCCGAACTTGGAGCGCTGTTCGGCGGCGATCTCTATGCCCGCGAGGTCGAGTGGCTGATCGCCCGCGAATGGGCCCACGGGGCAGACGACATTCTGTGGCGCAGGACGAAACAGGGCCTGCGCCTTACGACAGATCAAGCACATGCACTGGAGGAGTACATGGCGGCAATCCCAGCGAGGTCGGTGGGATAGCGCATGTGGTCCCCGCGGAGGAGGAGGCCCGGGAACCTGAATGCTGGAATTGCGAAACATCGAAAAGGTTGTCGGGGAGGAGCATCACATCCACCCCACCAGCCTCGTGCTTGAACGGGGAACGTTGAACGTCCTTCTGGGACCGACGTTGTCCGGCAAGACGTCGCTCATGCGGCTGATGGCGGGGCTCGACGTGCCGACCGCTGGCTCCATCCATTTCGATGGCCAGGACGTCACCGGCGTTCGGGTGCAGGATCGCCATGTCGCGATGGTCTACCAGCAGTTCATCAACTACCCGGCCATGACGGTCTACGAGAACATCGCCTCGCCGATGCGCGTCGCCGGCAAGGACAAGGCGACGATCGACCGGGAGGTGCGCAAGGCCGCCGAACTCCTGAAGCTGACGCCCTATCTCGACCGGACGCCCCTCAACCTCTCCGGCGGACAGCAGCAGCGCACGGCGCTCGCCCGGGCGCTCGTCAAGAACGCCAGCCTCGTCCTGCTGGACGAGCCGCTGGCCAACCTCGACTACAAGCTGCGGGAAGAACTGCGCGAGGAGCTGCCGCGGATCTTCTCCCAGTCGGGCGCCGTCTTCGTCTATGCCACCACCGAACCGACGGAAGCGCTGCTTCTGGGCGGCAGGACCGCCACGCTGAGCCAGGGACGGGTGACGCAGTACGGCGAGACGATCGAGGTCTACCGGCGGCCGGCCGATCTGCTGACGGCGAAAACTTTCGCCGACCCGCCGCTCAACACGATAGGAATGACGAAGACGGGACAGGGGCTGCATATCGACGAGCAGCAGGCCATTCCCGTGCCGCCCCACCTGGTTTCGGTCCCGGACGGCCCGGTGACGATCGCCTTCCATCCGCATCACCTGTCGGTGCGACCGGTGTCGAACACAGCCGCCAGGCTTTCCGTCCAGGCGCTGATCTCCGAGATCGCCGGGTCCGAGAGCTTCGTCCACATCGACTATCGCGGAAACCGCTGGGTGATGCTGCAGCACGGCGTGCACGAGGTCGACCCCGACACCATGATCGACGTCCATCTCGACACGCGCCACCTGATGGCGTTCGGCGAAGACGGTCGGTCCCTCCATGCCATGACGGGAGACGCATGATGGCCCGGATCACGCTCGACCACATCCGTCATGCCTACGGGCCGAAGCCATCCGCGGACAAGGACTATGCGCTGAAGGAAGTGCATCACGAGTGGGACGACGGCGGCGCCTACGCGCTTCTCGGGCCATCCGGCTGCGGCAAGACGACCCTGCTCAACATCATCTCGGGGTTGCTGACCCCGTCGGAGGGAAAGATCCTCTTCGACGGCACCGACGTTACCCATCTGCCCACCGAGAAGCGCAACATCGCGCAGGTCTTCCAGTTTCCGGTGATCTACGACACGATGACCGTCTACGACAACCTGGCCTTCCCGCTGCGCAACCGCAGGCTGCCGGAGGCCGAGGTGGACAAGCGCGTCCGCGATATCCTGTCGATGATCGATCTATCCGACTGGGCAGGCCGCAAGGCGCAGGGGCTGACCGCCGACCAGAAGCAGAAGATTTCGCTCGGCCGCGGGCTGGTGCGCAGCGACGTCAACGCCATCCTCTTCGACGAGCCGCTGACGGTGATCGATCCGCACATGAAGTGGGTGCTGCGCTCGCAGCTGAAGCGGCTGCACCGGCGCTCCGGCTTCACCATGGTCTATGTCACTCACGACCAGACGGAAGCCCTGACCTTCGCCGACAAGGTCGTGGTCATGTACGAGGGCGAGATCGTCCAGATCGGCACGCCGGTGGAGCTCTTCGAGCGGCCACGCCATACCTTCGTCGGCTATTTCATCGGGTCGCCGGGCATGAACTTCCTGCCGGCAGCCCTTGCGGGCTCCATCATCACCGTGGGCCATCAGCAGATCGCGCTGGCGCACCGACCGGAGGTCGCGCCCGACGCGAAGCTGGAGCTCGGCATCCGGCCGGAGTTCGTGAAGCTCTCGCGGGAGGGAATGCCGATCTCGATCTCGAAGGTGGAGGACGTGGGGCGGCAGAAGATCGTGCGCGCCAGCTTCCAGGGCCATCCGCTGGCCGCCGTCGTGCCGGAGGATACGGAGATCCCGGCCGACCCGCGCGTTGCCTTCGAGCCGGGTGCCCTCAACCTCTATGCCAATTCGTGGCGCGTCGAGACGGGAGCCCGACCATGAACAAGACGTGGAACAACAAGGCCTGGTTCCTGGTGTTGCCGGTGCTGCTGCTGGTCGCCTTTTCCGCCATCATCCCGCTGATGACGGTGGTCAATTATTCGATGCAGGACACCTTCGGCAACAACCAGTTCTTCTGGGCGGGGACCGACTGGTTCACCGACGTCCTCCACTCCGACCGTTTCTGGAATGCGCTCGCCCGCAACCTGATCTTCTCCTTCGTCATCCTCGCCATCGAGATCCCGCTCGGCATCTTCGTGGCGCTGAACATGCCGAAAAAGGGCCTCGGCGTGCCGGTCTGCCTAGTGCTGATGGCCCTGCCCCTGCTGATCCCGTGGAATGTGGTCGGCACCATCTGGCAGGTCTTTGGCCGCGTCGACATCGGCCTTCTCGGCCATTACCTGCGCATTCTCGGGGTCGACTACAACTACACGCAGGACCCGGTCGATGCCTGGGCGACCGTGATCGTCATGGACGTCTGGCATTGGACAAGCCTCGTCGTGCTCTTGTGCTACGCGGGCCTCGTGTCGATCCCGGACGCCTACTACCAAGCGGCCAAGATCGATGGCGCCTCGCGCTGGTCGGTGTTCCGCTACATCCAGCTGCCGAAGATGAAGCGGGTGCTGCTGATCGCCGTCCTGCTGCGTTTCATGGACAGCTTCATGATCTACACGGAACCCTTCGTCGTCACCGGCGGCGGACCGGGCAATTCGACCACCTTCCTGTCGATCGACCTCGTGAAGATGGCGGTCGGCCAGTTCGACCTGGGACCGGCGGCGGCGATGTCGATCATCTACTTCCTGATCATCCTGCTCCTGTCATGGGTCTTCTACACCGTGATGACGAGCCAGGACGCGAAAGGCTAGGGGGCGACCATGAACACGTCAGACACCAAGAGAAGCTGGTCCTGGGTCATCCCGACCCTCTACATCCTGTTCCTGATCGTGCCGATCTACTGGCTGGTCAACATGAGCTTCAAGAGCAACTCGGAGATCCTCGGGAACTTCTCGCTCTGGCCGCAAAGCCCGACGATCCGAAACTACATGGTGATCTTCACCGATCCGTCCTGGTACAACGGCTACATCAACTCGATCCTCTACGTGGTGATGAACACGGTCATTTCGGTGACCGCCGCTCTGCCGGCCGCCTATGCCTTTTCCCGCTACCGGTTCCTCGGCGACAAGCACCTGTTCTTCTGGCTGCTGACCAACCGCATGGCGCCGCCGGCGGTCTTCGCCCTGCCCTTCTTCCAGCTCTATTCCGCCTTCGGCCTCATCGACACGCATATCGCCGTGGCCATCGCCCACTGCCTCTTCAACGTGCCGCTGGCGGTGTGGATCCTGGAGGGCTTCATGTCCGGCGTGCCGAAGGAAATCGACGAGACGGCCTATATCGACGGCTATTCCTTCCCGCGGTTCTTCGTGAAGATCTTCATGCCGCTGATCGCCTCGGGCATCGGCGTTGCCGCCTTCTTCTGCTTCATGTTTTCCTGGGTGGAACTGCTGATTGCGCGGACGCTGACCACCACGGACGCAAAGCCGATCGCGGCAACCATGACCCGCACCGTCTCTGCCTCGGGCATGGACTGGGGCGTGCTGGCCGCCGCCGGCGTGCTGACGATCATTCCGGGAGCGCTCGTCATCTATTTTGTCCGCAACTACATTGCCAAGGGCTTTGCCCTGGGGAGGGTCTGATGGCCGCCGTATCCAGACGCAGCCGCCGCTGGCCCATCGCGCTGGCCTGCATCCTTGCGATCTACGGCGCAGCCGCCGGTTCGCTCGCCCTTTCCCTGCCGGTCGAGGACGGCGCACGCGACTGGTTTGCGCCGCTTTCCCCGGGTGGCTGGATGGCATGGTCCTTCCCCTCGGCAATGTTCTTCCTGACGATCCTGGCGCTCCTTTGCCTGATGGCCGTGTGGGAATATGCCCGGCCGGGCGGTCACCCGAGGGTCGGCATCCTCGGATTCGAGACGACGCGCGGCGACCGGCTCTTCATTTCGCTGCTGGGATCGGCCTTCATCAATCTCGCATGGCTGGGGCTGATCGGCTCCAGCCTGTGGTGGTCTCTTGCACTCAGCCTGATTTACGCGCTCGCCGTGTTCAGGACCGTCTGAGGCAAGTCGACGGGATGCCCTCAGCGGCATTCCGAGAACGTGCAATCGCAACCTGGGAGGATGATATGCGACGGCATCTTATGACAACAACGGCAGCGGTGCTGCTGGCCATGACCGGCAGTGCCTTTGCCGGAATGGAAGAGGCAAAACAATTCCTCGACGCGGAAATCGGCGACATGTCGGTCCTGTCCCGCGCCGAGCAGGAACAGGAAATGCAGTGGTTCATGGACGCGGCGCAGCCTTTCGCCGGCTTGGACATCAAGGTGGTGTCGGAGACGATCACGACCCACGAATATGAATCGAAGGTGCTGGCGCCGGCCTTCACGGCCATCACCGGCATCAAGATCACGCACGATCTGATCGGCGAAGGCGATGTCGTCGAAAAGCTGCAGACGCAGATGCAGTCGGGCGAGAACATCTACGACGCCTATGTCAACGATTCCGACCTGATCGGCACCCACTGGCGCTACCAGCAGGCCCGCTCGCTGACCGACTGGATGGCGAACGAAGGCAAGGACGTCACCAACCCGGGTCTCGACCTGGAGGACTTCATCGGCCTGAAGTTCACGACCGCGCCGGACGGCGACCTCTACCAGCTGCCGGACCAGCAGTTCGCCAACCTCTACTGGTTCCGTTACGACTGGTTCAACGACGAGAAGAACCAGGCGGACTTCAAGGAGAAATACGGCTACGACCTCGGCGTGCCGGTCAACTGGTCTGCCTATGAGGACATCGCCGAGTTCTTCACCGGCCGGGAGATCGACGGCAAGAAGGTCTATGGCCACATGGACTACGGCAAGAAGGACCCGTCGCTCGGCTGGCGCTTCACCGACGCCTGGCTGTCGATGGCCGGCAACGGCGACAAGGGACTTCCGAACGGCCTTCCCGTCGACGAATGGGGCATCAAGGTCGACGAAAACTCACGGCCCGTCGGCTCCTGCGTTGCCCGCGGTGGCGATACCAACGGACCGGCGGCCGTCTATTCGATCCAGAAGTATCTGGACTGGATGAAGGCCTATGCGCCGGCAGCCGCTCAGGGCATGACCTTCTCGGAGTCCGGACCCGTACCGGCTCAGGGCGAGATCGCGCAGCAGATGTTCATGTACACGGCCTTCACCGCCGACATGGTCAAGGACGGCCTGCCGGTCGTCAACGAGGACGGCTCGCCGAAGTGGCGGTTCGCGCCGTCTCCGCATGGCGTCTACTGGAAGGGCGGCATGAAGCTCGGCTATCAGGACGTGGGGTCCTGGACGCTGCTGAAGTCCACGCCCGACGACCGCGCCAAGGCCGCCTGGCTCTACGCCCAGTTCGTCACCTCGAAGACGGTGGACGTGAAGAAGAGCCATGTCGGCCTGACGCTCATCCGGGAAAGCTCGATCCAGCACGAGAGCTTTACGGAGCGGGCGCCGAAACTGGGCGGCCTGATCGAGTTCTATCGCTCGCCGGCCCGCGTCCAGTGGTCGCCGACCGGTACCAATGTCCCCGACTATCCGAAGCTGGCACAGCTTTGGTGGCAGGCCATCGGTGATGCGGCTTCCGGTGCCAAGACCCCGCAGGAAGCCATGGATTCGCTGTGCGAAGAGCAGGAGAAGGTGCTTGAACGTCTCGAACGCGCCGGCGTTCAGGGCGACATGGGACCGAAACTCGCCGAAGAGCACGACATCGAGTATTGGAACAAGGATGCCGTCGCGAAGGGCAACCTCGCGCCGCAGCTGAAGATCGAGAACGAGAAGGAACAGCCGATCACCGTCAACTACGACGAACTGGTGAAGAGCTGGCAGACGAACTAGGCCAATCGAGGGGGCTGAGCCTCAGCCCCCTCTGCCCCGCATGCAGAGACCCGGCATTCGGCCGTCTCCGCAATGACAATCTGAATTTCAGAGGGCGCGAGAGCACCGGCCGACGGGCAGCTCACGACTGCTGCTGCGACGCCCGCTCCAGGGTCTCGACCCGCATCCTCTGCCCGGTCGCCCAGGACCGCGCAAACTGCTCGTGGTCGAAAGCCTTCTCGGTGACTTCGCCATCTTCACGAATGCGGACGATGAATTTGTCACCCTCCCGGACGATCCATGCGGAATTTCGTTGCATCACGCCACTCCGTACTCGGCTCATGAGGAACTCGGAAGATCAAGGGCACCTTCCATCAGCCAAGCTTAATGTATGGGCGGCATCTGCATAGTGCGATATCTCGCACTTCGAGGGGACCGTCTGACACCGTACAGAGCTGTCGCGGATCATCCATGGTCGCGTCAGGGATTCAGCGGAGGGTGGTCGCCTTGCGGCGGCGGATAGCAGATTGCGGCTGCCAAGGCGGGCGATCGACCGGTCGAGGGCATCAATTGCCTTGCCATCGCAGCAAAACCTGATAATCCGCTTCATGTTAAAGGGGCCGGTCATCGAGAGCGCATGGCGGCAGTTGGCTCCCAACGCCATTGGAGACGCCGGCTGTCATGACATGCTTCGTCGCGATGCCTCCTCACGCAGGCACAAACTCTATTCTGCCAGACGCGGGCGGGCTGCTGCATTGAGCTATCAGCATTCGATGACCTGCCATATGGACGGCATCCGAGCACTTGCTCCGGCGAAGTGGCGTGGGCTTGACGGGCTCATGAGCGTCTTCTGGGATGCGGAAGGCCAGGCCGGCGCCCATGCCTATTACGTGTCCCCGGATCCGCGTATCGTGATCTTCTTCAACGACGTCTCGTCGCAGATCCGCATGTCGAACCGGGAGAACGGCTTCGGACGGCATGACCGCCCCATGACACGCGCCGTCTATGTCCCTGCCGGGGTCCCCCTGTGGACGAAATTCACCGCCGGGCACCGGTTCTCGCATCTGGACCTGCATCTGCACAAGGACCGGCTGTTGCGATTCCTGTCGCCTTCCGTGGGAACCTCGGCTGCCCGATCGGCGGTGCGGCGCCCGGTGGAGATCCAGGACATCTCGGCCATCGGCGCGCTGGCCAACCTGCTGGTCGGAGAGGTCTCCACCCCGTCAAAACACCCCGTCTATGCGGAAAGCCTGGTCGGCAGCATCGTGAGCGGCCTTCTCGACATTCCCGAGCAGGATGGCGAGCAGGGAAACGGCAGGCTGACCCAGGCGCAGATGAACAAGCTGATCGCCCGCTTCAACGGCCAGGGCGACTGCCGCCTGAGCGTGGCCGAGATGGCCGAGACGGTCGGCCTGTCGGAAAGCTGGTTTGCCCATGTCTTCAAGCAGACGACGGGGAAGACGCCGCTGCAATGGCAGCTCGGACGGCGCATCGAGCTGGCGCAGCACCTCCTGCTGGAGAGTGGCCTGACCGTGGCCAGCATCGCCGCCCAGCTCGGCTTTTCCGACCAGGCACATCTGACGAAGGCTTTTCGGCAGATCGTCGGCGACACGCCCGCCGCCTGGCGCCGCCTTCAGCTCCTGCGCTGATCCGACAGAGCAATCCCACCCGAAGCAGTTCCGGGTGGGATGGAAATGTCTTACCAGGTCTGGCGCAGCGTGGCGTAGATGGCGCGACCGGGGTTGTAGTAGACGCCACCGCTATCCTGGCTCGCAACATGCTTCTCGTCGAAGAGATTGCTGGCGTTCAGCTGGAACGTCGTGTTCTCCTGGATCTTGTAGGTGAACGACGCATCGAACACGACGGCGCTTTCCGACGAGATCGTGTTGGTGATGTTGGTGAAGTAGGAGTCCATGTAGCGCGCTCCGAGCCCGAAGGTCATGTCGCCCCGTGCGCCCTCGCCTGCCAGAGTGTAGGTACCCCAGATCGAAGCCACGTGCTTTGGCACCCGCATGAGGCGGTTTCCGTCGTTTGCACCACCCGGTTCTTCGATCTTGGAGTCGATGTAGGTATAGGCGGCAATGACCTCGATGTTGTCCGTCACCTCGGCCTTGGCTTCCAGCTCGATACCCCGATGCCGGACCTCTTCGACGGTTTGCGGCAGATAGGTGACGCTGTCGTAGACCGTGATGTTGCCCTTCGTCAGATCGTAGACGGAGGCGGTGAACAGGGCCGGGAAGGCATCCGGACGGTATTTGATGCCGGCTTCATACTGCTTGCCCGTCGTCGGTTCGTTCCCGATGCCGGGAGGTGCGGCGGATTCGGCATAGCTTGCAAAGGCGGCCAGTTCTTCGGTGATCTTGTAGCTCAGTCCGAAGCGACCGGTGAACTCGCTGTGATCGTCAGAGCTCGTGACGCCGGTGAACAGGTTTGTCTCGCTCAGGTCAAGCCAGTCGTTGCGCAGGCCGACACTCGCCGTCAGCCTGTCGGAGAAGGTCAGATCCTGCTGCAGATAGATTGCCTTGGTCTTCTGGTCGTTCGCCGTCCCGGACGTCGGCGCGGTCGAGGCGGGCCCACCGGAATAGACCGGGTTCACCCAGTTGATGGGCGGAGCCGACGGATTGTAGAAGCCGTAGTTGACCGATTCGAAGTCATTGTATTCGACGCCGACCAGCGTGCGGCTCTCGACGTTGTCGAAGCTGGTCTCGTAGAGCAGGTTGGCATCGATGACGAACTGCTCGGTCGACTTGTCGTTGCCGAAGAAATAGCGTTTGGCGATGTTCGATCCATCCGTGCTCGTCGCGGAAAGATAGGCGCTGCCGAAGGCGTCGTCGCCGTTGGTATAACGGGCGTTGGAGCCGAAGCTCAGGCCATTGCCGAAATCATGGTCGAACATGACGCTGTAGGTGTTGCGGTTCGTCGATCGGAAATAATAGTCCGGCTCGCCGAAGAAGCGATCCCGGTCGAAGTCCGTGCCGAGCGGCTGGCCGCCGCTGCCGGGAACGCCGTCCATGTTGAGGTGATCGAAGACGAAGGAGAGGCTCGTCACATCCGTGGGGCGCCACGTCAGGCCGCCCATGATGAACTTCTTGTTGTCCTCGGAATAATCATATTCCGCATCCGCCCCCTGGAGCTTGCCCGTCAGGCGGTAGGAGAGCGTGTCGTCCTCTGTGATGTTGTCGCCGAAATCCAGGCCGACTTCCTTGTGGCTGTAGGATCCGCCGGTGACATAGGCTTCGCCGAACCGTTCGCTCTTCGGCAGCTTGGTGACGTAGTTGACCGAGCCGCCGGGTTCGGCCGCTCCGAAGCCGGCCGAACTGGCCCCCTTCAGCACCTCGATGCGCTCGAAGGCATAGGGTTCTTCGCGGGTTCCGCCGAAGGTGCGGCCGATCGCCAGACCATCCCGGTAGGTGTAGGGCGTGAAGCCGCGGATATCGAAGTAGTCGTAGCGGTCGTCGGATCCGTAGTAGTCGGTGACGACACCGGCGGTGTATTGCACAACCTGCTCGACGCTCTCGGCGCCGCGCTCCTGGACCTCCTTGGAGGTGATGACGGAGACCGAGGCGGGGGCGACCAGGATGTCGGTCGGCATCTTGCCGGTGCCCGTCGTCTTCGTGGCGACGACCGACCGCGCATCATCATCGGCACCGGTGCCTTCGATGACGATCGTCTCGAGGACGGTGGCGCCCTCCGTGCCATCGGCATCCTGGGCCGACGAACGCATAGGGGCGAAGGCGACGAGGGCCGTGCAGCCCAAAAGCAGCGCCGTCCGGTACCCGAGGGGAGCGCGCCTGGTGTTGCCGTCAGTTGTGTCGATGTGCATGGATCCGGTTCCAAAATTGCTGTTGCTGTTGCCGGCCGACCGTGGGAGTGCCGGCATCGCCTGAAGAGTGATTGCGGGTCCATCGGCAGAAGCCGCTCCTTCTCAGGCAAACGGATCACATCGTTTGCTGTGCGGAAGGTTTGGCTGAATTGACGTCCCCTGACCTCCCTACATAACTTGAGCATTTATATCCAGTATTGTAGAATCCATCGCTCTTGTAGGAATCCATGGAAACTTCGCCCCCTGCGACGACAAGGCGATCCGAGCCGACTTGACGCCGCCGCATGAACCTGAGACGGGAAGTCTACTTTAATCATGGAGATTTCGCCGATGCTGCGGTTCTTCCGTCTCGCCGTGCCGATGGTCGCCACATGCCTCTCCCTGATCGCCTGCGGCGACGCTCAGGCCGACGAGACGACCACCTATCCGATCACCATCCAGCATGCGCTCGGCACCACGACGATCGCCAAAAAGCCGGAACGCGTGGCGACGGTGGCCTGGGCCAATCATGAGGTCCCGCTGGCGCTCGGGATCGTCCCGGTCGGCTTTGCCGCGGCCAATTTCGGCGACGACGACGGTGACGGACTGCTGCCCTGGGTGGCCGAGAAGCTGACGGCGCTTGGCGGCGAGGCGCCGGTGCTCTTCGACGAGGGCGACGGCATCGACTTCGAGGCGGTGGCTGCCACCAACCCCGATGTGATCCTCGCCTCCTATTCCGGCCTCAGCCAGTCCGACTACGATACGCTGAGCCAGATCGCTCCGGTCGTCGCCTATCCGCAGTCTCCCTGGTCCACGGACTGGCGCGAGATGATCCGGTTCAACAGCGCCGGTCTCGGCATGACCGCCGAGGGCGAAAAGCTGATCGCCGAGATCGAGGCCGAGATTGCTGGCGTTGTCGCCGACTATCCGCAACTCCAGGGCAAATCGGCGATGTTCGTCACCCATCTGGATGCGACCGACCTCAGCACGGTGAGCTTCTATACGACGCACGACACTCGAGTGAGGTTCTTTGCCGATCTGGGCCTGACGTCGCCGAAAAGTGTCGTCGCGGCGTCGACGACCGGCAGTTTTTCGGGCTCCATCAGTGCCGAGCGGGTCGATGCCTTCGACGACGTCGACATCGTCGTGACCTATGGCAGCCAGGACCTGCTCGATGCCCTGAAGAGCAATCCGCTGATGTCGCGGATGCCGGCAGTGGCGCATGACGCCGTCGTCATGCTTGGCCGCGATCCGCTCGGCACCGCCGCCAACCCCACCCCGCTGTCGATCTCCTGGGTGTTGAAGGACTATGTGGCGCTTTTGGCGAAAGCCACCCAGAAGACCGAATGACGGCTGACGGCGTCCAGTCCAGGGGCCCGGGCCTGTATCCCGGAGCATCGCGCAGCGGCCGCAGCCTCTGGCTTGTCGTGCTGATTGCGCTGCTCGCCGCGCTGTGTGCCCTTTCGGTCGCCATCGGAACGCGGTCGGTCGGCTGGTCGGATATCGTTGCCGCGCTCGGGGGGCAGGTCGACAGCATCGACCAGGCCGCCGTTGCCGTGCGCATCCCGCGGACGCTGCTGGCCGTGCTGGCCGGCGCGGCGCTTGGGCTTGCCGGCGCGATCATGCAAGGGGTGACGCGCAACCCGCTCGCAGACCCCGGCATCCTCGGCGTCAACATGGGCGCGTCGCTCGCCGTCGTCATCGGGGTCGCCTGGTTCAACATCGCCTCGGCCCAGGCCTATATCTGGATCGCCATCCTGGGTGCCGGAGCATCCGCGGTCTTCGTCTACACCATCGGCTCGCTGGGGCGCGGCGGGGCGACGCCGCTGAAGCTGGCGCTGGCCGGCGCCGCCACCTCGGTTGCCTTCTCCTCCCTGGTGATCGCCGTGGTCCTGCCGCGCAGTGATATCGCCGGCGGCATCCGGTCGTGGCAGATCGGCGGCGTCGGCGGGGCGACCTTCGAGCGCATCGGGCATGTACTGCCGTTTCTCGCCGTCGGCTTTGCCATCAGCCTCCTGTCGGCGCGCAAGCTGAACTCGCTGGCGCTCGGCGACGATCTGGCTGCGGGTCTGGGCGAGCGCGTTGCCGTTGCCCGCGCCGTGGCCGCGCTGGGAGCAATCCTGCTGGCCGGCGCGACCACCGCCATCTGTGGGCCGATCGGCTTCGTCGGCCTGGTCGTGCCGCATTTCTGCCGGCTGCTGGCGGGCGTCGATCATCGCTGGCTACTGCCGTTTTCCGCGCTTGGCGGCGCCTGTCTGCTGACGGCCGCGGATGTCCTGGGGCGGGTCATCGCACGGCCGGGGGAACTCGACGTCGGGATCGTAACCGCGCTCGTGGGGGCGCCCTTCTTCATCTGGATCGTTCGACATCAGCGGGTGCGGGATCTGTGATGGCGCTATCCCCCACACTCTCGACCATCGTCGAAAACCGGCAGCGCCGCGTGCAAAGGCAGCGTCTCGTCGTCGCGGTCCTGCTCCTCCTGCTGACCGGAATGTTCTGCCTGACGCTGTCGCTGGGGCAATCCTTCACGCCACCGGGGGACGTTCTGCGCGTGCTTCTCGGCGAGGATGTCGCCGGGGCAAGCTTCACAGTCGGGCAATTGCGGCTGCCGCGGGCGCTCCTGTCGGTGCTGGCGGGCTTAAGCTTCGGGCTTGGCGGCGTCGCCTTCCAGATCATGCTGCGCAATCCGCTGGCCAGCCCCGATATCATCGGCATCAGCTCGGGGGCGAGCGCCGCGGCGGTATTTGCCATCGTCGTCTTGTCGCTGAGCGGACCGATCGTCTCGATCGTCGCGGTCGTCGCCGGGCTCGGCGTGGCGCTGCTGGTGTACGGCCTGTCGTTCACGAACGGCGTCGCCGGGACCCGGCTCATCCTTGTCGGGATCGGCGTCTCCGCCATGCTGGAAAGCGTCATCGCCTATATTCTGTCGCAGGCACCGGCCTGGAGCCTGCAGGAGGCGATGCGCTGGCTGACCGGCAGCGTGAACGGTGCGCAGCTTTCCCAGTCCCTGCCCCTCCTCCTGGGTCTCGTCGTCTTCGGCGCGCTGCTCCTCAGCCGGGGGCGCGATCTCGAGGCGCTGCGGCTCGGCGACGACACGGCCGCCGGGCTCGGCGTGCGGGTCGCCAGAACCCGGGTCATCGTCATCGTGGCCGCCGTCGGCCTGATCGCCTCGGCGACCGCGGTCACGGGGCCGATCGCCTTCGTCGCCTTCCTGTCCGGACCGATCGCCGCCCGCCTGATCGGCAGCAACGGGTCCCTGCTGATCCCCTCGGCGCTGATCGGCGCGATGCTGGTGCTGGTGGGAGATTATGCCGGCCAGTTCCTGCTGCCCGGCCGCTATCCGGTCGGCGTCATCACCGGGGCACTGGGGGCACCCTATCTGATTTTCCTGATCGTCCGCGTCAACCGGGCCGGAGGTTCCCTGTGACCCGTCATTCGCTCACCGCCAGCCAGCTTGCCGCCGGTTACGACGGCCTCGACATCTTCAGCGGCCTCGATCTCGCCGTGCCGCCGGGCGCCATCACCGTCATCGTCGGCGCCAATGCCTGCGGCAAGTCCACGCTGCTGCGCGCCATGTCCCGGCTTCTGACGCCGCGCCAGGGGCATGTACTGCTCGACGGAAAATCGATCCACCGGACACCCTCGAAGGAGCTCGCGCGGACGCTCGGCCTTCTGCCGCAGTCGCCGGTCGCGCCGGAAGGCATCACGGTTGCAGACCTCGTGGGTCGCGGCCGTCACCCGCACCAGGGGATGTTCTCGCGGTGGACGCGCCAGGACGACGAGGCGGTGGCCGCAGCGCTGACGGCGACCAAGACGATGGAGCTGGCCGAGCGGCCGGTGGACGAACTCTCGGGCGGGCAAAGGCAGCGAGTGTGGATCGCCATGGCGCTGGCGCAGCAGACGCAGATCCTGCTGCTGGACGAGCCGACCACCTTTCTCGACATCAGTCACCAGATCGAGGTGCTGGACCTCTTGACCGATCTCAACAGGACCCGTGAGACGACGATCGTCATGGTGCTGCACGATCTCAACCTTGCCGCCCGCTACGCCGACCATCTCGTCGCCATGGCCGGCGGGCGGCTGCATATCTCCGGCCGTCCGGAAGAGGTGCTGACCGAACAGACGGTGCGCGAGGTCTTCGGCCTCGAAAGCCGCATCATCACCGATCCGACCTCGGGCCGCCCGATCATGCTGCCGATCGGCCGGCACCGGATGGCGCCCGGCGATACCGAGGCCTCCCCATGATCACGTCCGCCCCGGCATTTCGCCTTTCTTGCTGTTCCCAAAGTTTCCAGAAGGATGACCGCCCATGAACGCAGCCCAGCAATTCACGCTCTCCGGCACGGCTCTCCCGAAGGACGCCGCAAACATGCTCGACGAGATCTGCGAGCATTTCGTCGAGCATTCCGAGGTGCACCGGACGGGCAACCGGGTGGTGCTGAAAAGCGATACCGGCACGGCGGGCATTCACGAGCACGACGGCAGGCTGCTGATCGAGCTTTCCTGCCCGACCGAAGAGACGCTCAATGTCAGCCGCAATGTCATCGCCGAGCATTTGTTCTACTTCAGCGGCGATGATCCGCTGGAGCTGACCTGGTCGAAGCCTGCGCCGCTCGGGCAGCTGCCGAACATCCACGAGGTGACCGTCGTTTCCGCCGAGGACGTGACGCCGCGCATGCGCCGCGTGACCTTCGCCTGCAACGATCTCTCGCCGTTCCTGGACGGCGACATGCATGTGCGTCTGCTTGTTCCACCGAAGGATCGCACGCCGGTCTGGCCGGGGCTTCGCGACGACGGCCGCGTCAAATGGCCGGAGGGCGAGGACGAAATCCTGGTGCGGATCTACACCATCCGCGGTGTCGATGTCGCCCGCGGGCAGCTCTGGATCGACTTCGTGCAGCATCCGGAGCCCGGCGTTGTCACACCCGGCGCCGACTTTGCCCGGGATGCACAGCCGGGCGAGAGAGTGGCGCTTCTGGGACCCGGCGGCGGCGAGCTGCCGGCGGCGACCTCGCTGCTGCTGGCCGGCGACGAGAGCGCACTGCCGGCGATCGCCCGCATTGCCGCCGAGATGCCCGCCGGCACCCGGATGAAGGCGATCATCGAGGTTCGGGACGCGGCGGAAGAGCAACCGCTTCCCACGGCCGGCTCGCTCGAGGTGCAATGGCTGCACCGGACGAGCTATCCTGCCGGCGCCGAGCAGGTGCTGGCAGACGCGATCAAGACCGCGGTCTTGTCCCTCGACGAGGAGGCCTATGTCTGGGTGGCCTGCGAGAAGGCGGACGTCCGTGCCATCCGCAGCTTCCTGAAGAGCCGCGGCCACAGCCGGAAGCGGATGTATGCGGCCTGGTACTGGGAGCGTGGCGTCTCCGCCGATTGAGACGGCCGATAGCGCGATTTTCCGATCTGGGACCGTGAGGCGGTCGTCTCCCAAGACGATCGCCTCAGATCATCAAGCCGGCGGGGCACGACGGGAGTTTACCCCTCACCCTGCCGGCCACCCCATGGGGCTACATCAGCCAGTCCGGCAGGAACAGAACAAGCTGCGGGAACAGGATCATCACGACGACGAGCAGGAGAACGGCTCCCGCAAGCGGGATCATCTCGACGGTATATTCCTTGTAGGAGCAACGCAGGATCCCGCAGACCGTGAACATGGAGACGCCGACCGGCGGGGTCATGCCGCCAAAGGTCACGAGCGTCATCATGATCAGGCCGAAATGCACCGGATCGATCCCGGCGGCCATGATGACCGGCACCAGAATGGGCGTCAGAAGCATGACGAGCACCGTTGCTTCGACGAGCATTCCGAGCGCCAGAAGAAAACCGCTGATGACGAAGAGGAGCACAGTCGGATCGGTGATCGTGGTCAGCGAGAACTCGGCAATGCTCTGCGGGACCCGCTCGAAGGTGATGACGTAGCCGAAGGCGCCGGAGAAGAGGATGATCAGCATGATCATGCCGATGTCGCGCACACTGCGGACCAGGGCGTCGATCAGGGCACGAATGGTAAGCTCCCGGTAGATCACGAAGCCGATGAACAGCGCGTAGGCGACCGCGAAGGCGCCGGCCTCGGACGGCGTGAAAAAGCCGAAGCGGATGCCGACCAGCAGCCAGACAGGGAAGAGGACCGCCCAGAAGCTCCGCTTGAAATCCCTCCAGACCTCGCGCAGCGTCGGCGGCCGGTCGTTCTCGGGCTGATAACCGCGGCGGGCGGAAATCCACCAGGTTGCCGCCATGAGCAGCACCGTCAGGAGCACGCCCGGCACGATGCCGGCAATGAACAGGCGTCCGATCGAGACTTCGCCGAGATAGCCGTAGAGGATGAGACCGAGGCTTGGCGGAAGGGTGGCGGTGATCAGGCCGCCGATGGCAAGCACCGCTGCGGTGAAACCGCGATGATAGCCCTTGGCCACCATCGGCTCCCCGAGAATCCGGGCCTGCATCGCCGCATCGGCCACGGCAGAACCGGAAACGCCCCCCATCAGGGCGCTGAGGATCAGGGTGCTCTGCGCCAGCCCGCCCCGCATCCAGCCGGCAAGCGTCGTCGCCAGCGACACCAGCCGGGGGGTAATCCCCGAGCTGTTCATCAGATTGCCGAGGAGGATGAACAAGGGCACCGAAAGGAGAGGAAACGACTGGCTTGAAGCCACGATGCGCTGCACCGCAGTGTTGTCGGGCAAAAAGACGGAAGGCAGCAGGAAGTAGGCGGAGCCGGCGATCCCGATGGCGAATGCGACAGGCATCCCCAGAGCGATGAAGGCGAGTGCGCCAATCAGAACAAAAGTCGAGATCACAGAGGATACTCCTCGGGTGCATCGGGATCAAAAAGTCCCAGCCAGCCCTTTTCAACAATGCGACGAAGCGTGGAGATGATCATCAGCGACGCCCCGACCGGCAAGGCCAGGGTGACGACGCCGTAGCTGAGACCGGAACCGCCAAGCTCGCGCGACCAGTTGCCTACAGCCAGGTGGAACCCGTGCCAGGCGACCCAGGCCAGAAAGATCAGGATCAGCACGCCGGAGAAAATCGAAAGCGCCTTCCGACCCCTGGCCGATGCCATGTCGAACATGGCCGAAACCCGGATATGCTCTCCCTGCCGCATGCAGAGATCCGCCCCGAACATGCACGTCCAGATCAGGAACAGCTGGGCGAACTGCGGCGCCGAAGTCAGCGGCAGGCCGATACTGCGGCCGACGGCCGCGACGAGTACTGCGACAACTGTTGCTGTCAGAAAGACCAGGGTGACGAGAAGCTCGACCCTGTCGTACAGACGCCACATCATTTCCCATTCCCTTGCATCTACAAAAGACAGATTTCCGCAGGCGCGCGTTTTCGGCGCGCCTGCAGATTTGGACAGAGGCCGATTATTCGCCCTTCGGCAGGTAAGGCTCCAGTGCCTTGCGCGCCTCGACAAGCCCGACCTCTTCGTAGACCTTGGCCGTGGCTTCGCGGAACGGCGCCAGATCGACCTCGTTGAACGTCACGCCGGCCGCTTCCATCATCGCCTGAACCTCAGCGAGCTTATCGGCGGTCATGCGGGTGGCTTCTTCACCGGCCGACTTCAGCTCTTCGCTGATGATGGTGCGGATGTCCTCCGGAAGAGAGGCCCACCACTGTTCGGAGGTTGCCAGACCCGTGAACAGCTGGATGTGGTTGGTGAGGGCGACATTGGTCGTGACCTCATGCAGCTTGATGCCGGCGGCACCCGTCAACTGCGCCTCGGCACCATCGATGGCGCCGAGCTGCAGCGCGGAATAGACCTCGGACCATGCCATGGGGGCCGCGGTTGCGCCCATCGCCGACACGGTCGCGATCCAGCTCGGCGCGTCGATGGTGCGAACGCGAACGCCGTTCAGATCCGCCGGCTTTTCGATCAGCTTCTTGGTGAACATCTGACGGGTTCCCTGGAACCAGTTGTAGTTCAGGAGCCGCAGTCCGGCGTCATCGGCAAGGGTCTCGACCCATTCCTGGTACACCGGGGATTCGGTGATCGAAGCGTACTGCGTGTAATCGTCGACGAGGTAAGGCGCGGCGAGAATGCCGAGTTCCGCCATGAAGGGTGCCAGACGGCCGGCATCGACGAGAACGGCGATCGGTGCGCCGCTGCGGATCTGTTCCAGAACGTCGTTGTCCTCGCCCAGCTGCGAGCTGGGGTAGATGGTGACTTCGACACGCCCTTCGGAGCGCTCTTCAATGCGCTTTTCGGCGCCCTGCATGGCGATGACGAGCGGATCCGTCACCGGCTGCGACGTCGAAAGGCTGAACTGGAATTCCTGCGCAAGCACAGGTCCGGATAGCAGGGTGACGGCGCCAGCGAGTACTGTGGTGCGTTTCAGAAAGTTCATCATGTGGTTTCCTCCCTTGAATGATGAAGACGTTAGTCGGCTTGGTGATAGTCAATGACCCAGACGCCTGCGCGGGCGCCTTCGGTCACGAAAAGCAAGACGTGGTAGATCAGGCGACTGAGCGCGTCGTCCCAGAGGACGCTGCCGGCCCCGTCGAGCTGGTTGACCCAGCGGAGACCTGTCGGATTGAAGTAGAAGGAGAAGATCAGCCTCTCCAGCTCCCTGGCGCGATCGGCGGCACCCTCGCGCCCCTGCAGATGGTGCAGGCAGGCGAGCTTTCCGGCCTCCGTCAGCGGCCACAGCAGGTGGGTGGCCTCGGTTACCCTGCCTCCGGCGTCCACCGCGTCGAAGGGGGCGCCATCGAGAGCGTCTTGCGACTGCCGCACCCCGTGGCTGTCGGCGAAGGCAGCCATCCGGTCGGCAAGCGGCTTGACCTTACCGTCACCGCCCAGCTCGACAAAGCGCTCCAGCAACCATGCCCATTCATACTGGTGACCCGGCTCCCGCCGCTCACCCTCGGCGCCTTGAAGCGGCGAAAGATCGTAAGCCACGAATTCCCGGACGGCACCTGTCGACGGGTCGATGAAATAGCGCTCGGCCAAGGCGACGTAGGCCGTCGCCCGCTGCAGCCACTGGCTTTCGCCTGTCAGCTCGTAAGCCTGCAGGAGCGCCTCGAGCATATGCATCTGAGGGTTCTGAGCCCGCCGGTCGCCGACGCGCGCGCCCCGGCCGGCCATGACATCATCTTCGTAGAGCGCACCGGTCGCCGGCTCCACCAGGGTCTCGATGAAACTCCATAGCTCGGTGATCGCATCATCGCCGACCAGCGCCGGATCCGCCTTGCGGAGCGTCACGAGCGCCAGAAGCGCAAAGGACTGGTCGTAGGCGCGGCAGACGGCTCCCTTGGTATCGGTCCCCAGGTCCCCGTTCGGCTCGACCGAGTATCTGTACCCGCCATGGGGCAGGCGCAGGTGGGCGGCCATGAAGGCGTGGATGTCACGCGCCGCAACCAGCAGGGCCTCATTGCCGGTAACGAGGTAGAGATGCGCCAGCGAGAAGAGTGTTCTCGCCTGGACGAGCGTCGTCTTGGGCTCGCCGTGGACCGGTCGGCCGTTTCCGTCCAGCCGCTCGACCACGCCGCCGAACTGCCGATCCTGCGCCAGGTCGATCCATGCGGGGACGAAGTCGAGAGCGAATTTCCGTGCCGACATCATTGTTCCGCGCCCTCCTCGACCTCGAAGAAGTGCGGCAAGGCCTTGGCCATGACCGGCAGGTCGTCGAGGATCTGACGCAGATGGCCGCGCATGGCGGCTTCCGCCGCATCCGGATCGCCGGCGCGTATGGCTTCCACCACCTGGGAATGCTGCGCGATCAGCTGGTCGTGGGGGAAATGGCGCGCATTCAGGTAGCGCATCCTGTCCATCTGGGTTTTCAGCGGCTGGATGATCTGCCAGCCCTTCGCCTGCCCGGCAGCTTCCGCCAGTCGCTTGTGGAACTGTTCATCCAGCGCCAGGAAGGCCTGTGGCTCGGCGCCATCCATGACGCGCTCCTGCTCCTGCAAAAGCGTGTCGAGCTCGCTCAGGAGCTGCGGCGTCGGCCGGCTCGCCACCAGGCGAACGATGTCGGCCTCGACCGCTTCGCGCACGAAGCGGGCTGACATCACCGCATCGACGCGGATGCGGCTGACGAATGTGCCACGCTGCGGGCGGATCTCCAGCAGGGATTCCTCCGCCAGCTTGATGAAGGCTTCCCGCACCGGCTGCCGGCTGACGCCGAACAGGCCAGCGACATCGACTTCCGAGAGACGCGAGCCCGGAGGCAGCTCCCCGCGCAGGATCCATTCGCGCACCACAAACCACAGCTGCGGGCCGACGGCTGCGTCGAACGCGACCTTCGGCGGCACCGGGAACATGGTTGCAACGCGGGAATTCATCAGATCCTCCAATCCTCGACGGGACAATGGAGAGAACTGCCATACTAGTCAACCCATAAGTTTGATGCTAGGAACCCGCTGCAAAAGGTAGCGAAGCGGGAGGAAGATACGTGCGGCAGACATGGCGTTGGTTCGGCCCGATGGATCGTGTTTCCATCGATGACATGATGCAGGCAGGCGTGGAGGGTGTGGTCTCCGCCTTGCATCATGTGCCCACCGGAGCGACCTGGACCGCCGAGGAAATTGCAAAGCGGCAAGCAGAGATTTCCCGGATGAAGGACGGCTCCGCCTCGGGGCTTGCCTGGGACGTGGTCGAAAGCATTCCCGTCTCGGAGGACATCAAACGCCAGACCGGGGAGTGGAAAGACCACATCGCGGCGTGGAAAACGTCCCTGCAGAACCTGCAGGCCGCCGGCATCACGACCGTCTGCTACAACTTCATGCCGGTGCTCGACTGGACCCGCACCGACCTTGCCCACCGACGGCCCAACGGCGCCACCTGCATGCGGTTCGACCTGATCGATTTTGCGGCCTTCGACATCCACATCCTGAAGCGGCCGGGGGCGGCGGAGAGCTTTCCGGAAGAGGTCGTCGAGGCCGCACGGAAGCGATTCGCGACCCTGTCCGAGGACGATCGGGAGCAACTGGCGCGAAACGTGGTGTTCGGCCTTCCGGGCGCCGCCGAGAGCTTTTCGCTGGACGACGTGCGCGATCACCTGGCAGCCTACGCGGGCCTCGACGAGGAGCGCCTTCGGAGCCATCTGATCGATTTTCTGTCCGAGGTCGCCCCGGTCGCCGAGGATCTCGGCATGCGGCTCTGCTGCCATCCGGACGACCCACCGTTCCCCCTGCTCGGACTTCCCCGCGTGATGTCGACGGAAGCGCACTACCGGCGGGTTCTGGACGCAGTTGCGCTTCCCGCCAACGGCGTGACCCTGTGTTCCGGCTCGCTGGGGGCCCGCCCAGACAACGACCTTCCGGGGATGATGGAGCGCCTCGGCGACCGGGTGCATTTCCTGCACCTTCGCAACGTCACCCGCGAAAGCGAGGATGTCATGGGAAGCTTCTACGAAGCCGAGCACCTGGGTGGCGGAACCGACATGGTGGCACTGATCGCTGCCGCCCTGCGGGAAGAGGACAAGCGCCGCAAGGCCGGACGCTCCGACGTCTCCATCCCCTTCCGGCCGGACCACGGCCAGGACATCCTCGACGACCTCGGCCGCTCGGCCCAGCCCGGCTATCCGGCCATCGGCAGGCTGAAAGGGCTGGCCGAGCTTCGCGGTATCGCCGTGGCGCTCTCCCATCCGACAGCGGGGCTGAAATAGCAGCCACGGCTGCTATGATGCCGGGGCGAACCTTGCGACGAGCGAATGGCTGTCACCGGGATAGGTGAGTCGGACATAGGTCAGGGGACCCGAGCCGCTCCAGGTCCGGCGTTCGATGAGGAGACAGGGGCTCCCTTTGGGAATGTCGAGCATCGCAGCCATTTCGGCAGATGCGGCAACCGCTCGGATGCGGTGTTCGGCGGTGCTCCAGGGCACCTCGCCGAGCAACCATTGTCCCGGCGAAACCCTGTCGAAATCCGCCTCCGCCGCGTCGGGGACATTGGTCAGGTTGATCAGGCGTTCCTCGACGCAGAACTGTCGTTCACCTGCAAAGTGGATGCAGACGATGTCCAGGACGTCCGTTGGGGCGCTCACATCGAAGACCTGCAGGTCGCCACCGGCGGCCGGCCGTATCGCCCGATGCTTTACCGCGAAAGAATAGGGCAGGTTCAGGGACCGGACTTCGGCTTCGATGTCGGTGATCTCCAGCACCGCGGACTGCGCCTGGGGCCGCGCCACGAAGCTGCCTGACTTCTTTCGCCGCTTGATCAGGCCGGATTTGGCCAGCTGCGTCATCACCTTGTTCACGGTCATGCGCGAGCAATTGTATTGAGCGGCCAATTCGACCTCGAAGGGAAGACGATGGCCAGGCGGCCATTCACCGGAGACGATCTTGCCTTCTACGTCGCTCAGTATGCGCTGGTGCAGGGTCAGGTTAGGGGAGATTACCGCCGTCACGTATGGGTGCTTTCAATCAACGATTGTCCGGTTTAGCACAGCAGGAGCCGGCACAGGATAGGAATTGTGAACTGCCTCCGGCGACCCTTTCTACGCCCGCAGGAGATCCGCCATGGTCTTTCGGAACCGTGCTTCGACGGCATCCCGCCGGATGTGGCGTCCTCCCGAGACCTGCTTGCGACCACGTGCCCAGACCGCTTCGACGGAGACGCCGCCCGCAAAGATCCAGTGGTCGAGCAGCCGGTCCTCCTGGAGGTAGGGAACGGCGCCTGCATCGAGCGCCACGATATCCGCGTCGCCGCCGACGTGGAGACCCGCGTTCGACTGCAGTGCGGCACCGCCGCCGAGGTGCGCCGTTTCAAACAGCTTTCTCCCGGTGGAGCCGCCGGCGTTCGCGATGACGTTTCGGCTGCGACGGGTCAGGCGCTGCGAGTACTCCAGGGTTCGAAGCTCTTCCGGCACCGACACAAGAACATTCGAGTCCGATCCGACGCCATAGCGTCCTCCCTCCGCCAGGAACAGCGGGGCATTGAAGACACCGTCACCAAGGTTGGCTTCCGTGACGGGGCAGAGGCCCGCCACGGCGCCGCTTCCTGCCATGCGACGCGTTTCCTCGTCAGACATGTGCGTTGCATGGATCAGGCACCAGCGATCATCCACCGGCATCCTGTCGAGCAGCCATTCCACCGGCCGCGCACCCGACCAGGCGAGACAATCCTCGACCTCCTTCACCTGCTCGGCCACGTGAATATGGATCGGCCCGCCACCCGCAAGTGGAATCAGCTCAACCAGTTCCTGCTCCGTCACGGCCCTGAGACTGTGAGGCGCGATGCCAAGCACGGCACCCGGAAGGGAGCCGACGACCTTCGCACAGCCTTCCATCAGCCGGTTGAAGCTCTCCAGCGAATGGATGAAACGGCGCTGCCCTTCGACGGGCGGCTGTCCGCCGAAGCCGGAATGGGCATAGAAGACGGGAAGAAGCGTGAGCCCGATACCTGTCTCAGCCGAGGCCGCGCCGATGCGCGCCGCCATCTCCGCAATGTCGCTGTAATGGCTTCCATCCTCCTGGTGGTGGAGATAGTGGAACTCGCCGACACGGGCAAAGCCTGCCTCGAGCATTTCGATGTAGAGCTGCGAAGCCACGGCTTCGACATGGTCTGGCGTCATCGTCAGGGCGAAGCGATACATGATGGTCCGCCAGCTCCAGAAGCTGTCGTCCCCCGGGCCGCGAACTTCCGCCAGCCCCGCCATGGCGCGCTGAAAGGCGTGGCTGTGCAGGTTGGCGAGCGCGGGAACCACGACGGTCTGGCGGTCGTCTTCGGGCTGAGGCTCGACACCAGGCTGCACATCCGCGATCCTGCCATCGACGATCCGAAAGCGAACATCGGACTTCCATCCCTCGGGAAGAAGTGCAGACCTGGCATGAATTGTGGTCATCGGGTCCATCTACAGCTCCATTCGTCCACCGGCGTTCTCTCTCGAAAAACCGGAGCTTGTCAAAGAGACTTCTATGTATATACATTAATGTCCGGAAGAGGAAGATCGACAGATGGACGGACAACGCAGCCTTTGGACCAATGCACGCATCGCCACGCTCGACCCAGGACTTTCGGGGCTCGGCATCATCGATCGCGGCGCAATCCTGGTGGAGGCCGGGCGCATCCTGTGGGTCGGGGACGTCAGCGAGATCTCGGAGACAGCGGAGGGCGCTATCGTCCACGACCTCCAGGGACGGTGGGTCACGCCGGGGCTGATCGACTGCCATACCCACATCGTCTTCGGCGGCGACCGGGCGATGGAGTTCGAGATGCGGCTCGAGGGCGCGACCTACGAAGAGGTCGCCCGCGCCGGCGGCGGTATCGTCTCCTCGGTCAAGGCCACCAACGCGCTCTCGGTCGAAGGCTTGGCCGCCGCCGCCCTGCCCCGCCTGGACACGCTCCTCGCGGAGGGTGTTTCCACGATCGAGATCAAGTCGGGCTATGGGCTCTCGATCACCGGGGAACTCAACATGCTGCGGGCGGCCCGTGCGCTGGAGAGGATCCGTCCCATCCGGGTAGTGACTTCGTACTTGGCGGCGCACGCCACGCCTCCTGCCTACAAGGGCCGAAACACCGCCTATATTGCCGAGGTCGTGCTGCCGGGGATGGAGCAGGGCCATGCGGAAGGACTGATCGATGCCGTCGACGGATTCTGTGAGGGCATCGCCTTTTCCGTCGACGAAATGCGTGGCGTCTTCGACAAGGCGAAAACCCTCGGTCTTCCGGTCAAGCTGCATGCGGAACAGCTCTCCGATCTCGGCGGCGCCAGGATGGCGGCCTCCTATGGTGCGCTTTCGGCCGACCACCTCGAATATCTCGATGCCGAAGGTGCCGCTGCCATGGCCAAATCGGGCACCGTGGCGGTCCTTCTGCCGGGCGCCTTCTACGCCATCAACGAGACCCGCAAGCCGCCGGTCCAGGCGCTGCGCGACGCCGGTGTGCCGATCGCCGTCGCGACCGACTGCAATCCCGGCACGTCCCCGCTCACCTCCCTGCTTCTCGCCATGAACATGTCGGCGACCCTCTTCCGGCTGACGGTGGAGGAGTGCCTCGCCGGCACGACCCGCGAGGCCGCGCGGGCTCTCGGCCTGCTTGGCGAGACAGGCACGCTGGAAGCGGGCAAGTCGGCGGACTTTGCCATATGGGACATCGAGCGCCCGGCGGAGCTGGTCTACCGGATGGGCTTCAACCCGCTTCACCAGCGCGTTTTCAAGGGACAAGAGGTCTGCGCATGACGATCATACTTCATCCCGGAAAGGTCTCGCTGGCCGAACTCTCAGAGATCTACTGGAACAATGCCACCGCGTCGCTCGATCGCTCCTTCGATGCCGGCATCGAGAAGAGCGCGCGCCGTATTGCCGAGATCGCCGCGGGCAATGCGCCCGTCTATGGGGTCAATACCGGCTTCGGTAAACTCGCCTCGATCAAGATCGACAGCGCCGACGTGGCGCAGCTGCAGCGAAACCTCATCCTGTCGCACTGCTGCGGGCTGGGCAGCGCGTTATCGGAAAATGTGGTGCGCCTCATCATGGCACTCAAGCTGATTTCGCTCGGCCGCGGTGCCTCGGGCGTTCGCCTGGATTTGGTGCGACTGCTGGAAGGCATGCTGAAAAAAGGCGTCATTCCCGTCATCCCGGAAAAGGGATCGGTCGGCGCGTCCGGTGATCTGGCGCCGCTGGCGCATATGGCGGCGGTGATGATGGGGGAAAGCACGGCGTCCTTCGGCGGCGCACAGATGCCGGCGGCAGACGCGCTGGAGAGGGCCGGCCTCAAGCCGGTCGTGCTCGCCGCCAAGGAAGGGCTGGCGCTGATCAACGGCACGCAGGTGTCCACGGCTCTGGCGCTGGCCGGCCTGTTCCGGGCGCACCGCGCTGCCCAGACGGCATTGGTCACAGGCGCCATGTCGACGGACGCCGCCATGGGGTCTTCGGCTCCCTTCCATCCCGAAATCCACGCCCTGCGCGGCCACAAGGGGCAGATAGATGCGGGAGCGGCGCTTCGACACCTGCTCGAAGGATCGGAGATCCGCGCCAGCCATGTGGACGGCGACGAGCGCGTCCAGGATCCCTACTGCATCCGCTGCCAGCCGCAGGTCGATGGCGCCTGCCTCGACCTGCTGCGCCAGGTCGCCTGCACGCTGCAGATCGAGGCCAATGCCGTGACCGACAACCCGCTGGTCCTGTCAGACGACGAAGTCGTGTCCGGCGGCAATTTCCACGCGGAGCCGGTGGCCTTCGCCGCCGACCAGATCGCGCTGGCCATCTGCGAAATCGGCGCCATCGCCCAGCGCCGTATCGCGCTGCTGGTCGATCCGGCGCTGTCCTATGGACTACCGGCCTTTCTCTCGAAGAAACCCGGTCTCAACTCCGGCCTGATGATAGCAGAGGTCACCTCTGCGGCTCTGATGAGCGAGAACAAGCAGATGTCGCATCCGGCATCGGTGGACTCGACGCCCACCTCCGCCAACCAGGAGGACCATGTTTCGATGGCCTGCCATGGCGCTCGTCGGCTGCTGCCGATGACGGAGAACCTATTCGGCATCCTGGGTATCGAGGCTCTGGCCGCCGTGCAGGGCGTGGAACTGCGCGGTCCGCTGAAATCGAGCCCGGAATTGCAGAAAATCGTGACCCTCCTGCGCGCGTCGGTCCCGGCGCTCGAGGAAGATCGCTACATGGCGGATGATCTTTACGCAGCCAGCCAGTTGGTTGCGTCCGGACGGCTGGTCGATGCTGTAAGGCCTGGTATCCTGCCGGTTCTGGAGGTTCGTTCATGAGTGTCGTCGAGGTCGCAAGAGGCAGTTCGCCGGTCATCCTCGCCTTCCCCCATACCGGCACGGACGTTCCGTCCGATATCCGGGCAAGGCTGAACGACAACGGCCGACTGCTCGCCGATACCGACTGGCATATCCACACGCTCTATGCCGGCCTTCTGGACGACGCCACGACGGTGCGGGCGACCTTCCACCGCTATGTCATCGACGCCAACCGCGACCCGAGCGGCACCAGCCTCTATCCCGGCCAGAACACCACGGGCCTGATCCCGGAAACCGATTTCGACGGCAACGCCATCTGGACCGCGGGCGCCGAGCCGACGGTGGCGGATGTCTCCGCGCGGCTCGAGCGGTTCCATGCGCCCTATCATGCGGCACTCGCCGCGGAGATCGAGCGGGTCAAGGCGATCCATGGACTGGCTGTCCTCTACGACTGCCATTCGATCCGGTCGCAGATCCCCTTCCTGTTCGAGGGTACCCTTCCCGACTTCAACATCGGCACCAATTCCGGCATCTCCTGCGCTCTGGAGTTCGAGCGTGTCACGGCAGAGATCGCCGGTTACGCCGCAGGCTTCACCAGTATCGTCAACGGCCGCTTCAAGGGTGGGTGGACGACGCGGCATTACGGGGCGCCCGTAACCGGCGTGCATGCGATCCAGATGGAACTTGCCCAGTCGACCCACCTGGCAACGGAGACCGTGCCGTTTGCCTACGACGAGGAAAAGGCCGGAAAGCTGCGGGAGCACCTGAAGGCCATTCTCTTGCGGCTGGAAGCGGTCGCCTACGAACTGAAAGCAATGGGGAACTGACCATGACCAATCCGCGTCACAACATCCGTGATGTCCGGGCCCCGCGCGGCTCCGAACTCAACGCCAAGAGCTGGATGACGGAAGCGCCGCTGCGCATGCTGATGAACAATCTCGATCCGGACGTGGCCGAGAACCCGCATGAGCTGGTGGTCTACGGCGGCATTGGGCGGGCGGCACGCACCTGGGACGATTTCGACCGCATCGTCGCGACGCTGAAGACGCTCAACGAAGACGAGACGCTGCTCGTCC
This sequence comes from Pseudorhizobium marinum, assembly GCF_000705355.1. NCBI lineage: Bacteria > Pseudomonadati > Pseudomonadota > Alphaproteobacteria > Hyphomicrobiales > Rhizobiaceae > Pseudorhizobium > Pseudorhizobium marinum. Next base: position 5,175 of record NZ_JMQK01000030.1, on the reverse strand, counting down.
AGTCCGGCAAGCCGGTCGGCGTGTTCCGCACGCACAAGGATGCGCCGCGCGTGTTGATCGCCAACTCCAACCTCGTTCCCCACTGGGCGACCTGGGATCATTTCAACGAGCTGGATAAGAAGGGGCTGGCCATGTACGGCCAGATGACGGCCGGTTCGTGGATCTACATCGGCACCCAGGGCATCGTGCAGGGCACCTACGAGACCTTCGTGGAAGCCGGACGCCAGCACTACGGCGGCAGCCTGAAGGGCAAATGGATCCTGACCGGCGGGCTGGGCGGCATGGGCGGCGCGCAACCGCTCGCCGCCGTCATGGCGGGCGCCTGCTGCCTGGCCGTGGAGTGCGACGAGACCCGCATAGATTTTCGCCTGCGCACCCGCTATGTCGACGAGAAGGCGCAGACGCTCGATGAGGCACTGGCCCTGATCGACCGCTGGACGAAGGCCGGCGAGGCGAAGTCCGTCGGTCTGGTCGGCAATGCCGCCGAGATCTTCCCCGAGCTGGTGCGCCGGATGAAGGCCGGTGGCGCGCGCCCGGACATCGTCACCGACCAGACCTCGGCGCATGATCCCCGCAACGGATACCTGCCGATCGGCTGGACCGTCGAAGAAGCCAAGGCCAAGCGCGAGAGCGATCCCAAGAGCGTCGAAACCGCGGCACGCGCTTCCATGAAGGCACATGTGGAAGCCATGGTCGCCTTCTGGGATGCGGGCGTTCCCACCCTCGACTACGGCAACAATATCCGTCAGGTGGCCAAGGACGAGGGCCTGGAGAATGCATTCGCCTTCCCCGGCTTCGTGCCGGCCTACATCCGCCCGCTCTTTTGCCGCGGCATCGGCCCCTTCCGCTGGGCTGCCCTCTCCGGCGACCCGGAGGATATCTACAAGACCGATGCCAAGGTGAAGGAGCTGCTGCCGGACAACACGCATCTGCACAACTGGCTCGACATGGCGCGCGAGCGGATCGCCTTCCAGGGCCTGCCGGCGCGCATCTGCTGGGTGGGTCTCGGCGATCGCCACAAGCTTGGTCTCGCCTTCAACGAGATGGTCCGCACCGGCGAACTTGCGGCCCCCATCGTCATCGGCCGCGACCATCTCGATTCAGGCTCGGTCGCCTCGCCGAACCGCGAGACGGAGGCGATGAAGGATGGCTCGGATGCCGTCTCCGACTGGCCGCTGCTGAACGCCCTGCTCAACACGGCGTCCGGCGCCACATGGGTTTCGCTGCATCACGGCGGCGGCGTCGGCATGGGCTTTTCCCAGCATTCCGGCATGGTCATCTGCTGCGACGGCTCGGAAGATGCCGACCGCCGGCTGGAGCGCGTGCTCTGGAACGACCCGGCCACCGGCGTCATGCGGCACGCCGATGCCGGCTACGAAATTGCCGTCGATTGTGCCACCGAGAAGGGTCTGCGGCTGCCCGGCATTCTGGGTAACTAGCCATGCAGATCCTGCGGGCGGGCGACTACAAGCGGATGCCGTGGAAGAACGGCGGTGGCGAAACGGTGGAGATCGCCGTCTTTCCGCCAGACGCCAGTGTCGACGGCTTCGACTGGCGTATCAGCATGGCCTGGGTGGCGGAGGATGGACCATTCTCCGTCTTTCCCGGCGTGGACCGCACCCTCTCCGTCCTCGAGGGCAATGGCATCGACCTGACCATCGACGGGCGCGAAGCGACGCGCCTGACGCAGCAGTCGGCACCCCTTGCCTTTCCAGCCGATGCACCCACGACGGCCCGACTCGTCGACGGCCCTATTCGCGACCTGAACGTCATGAGCCGGCGCGGCGCCTTTTCGCATGTCGTCGAAGACCGGACCGCCCCGATGCTCGACAGCCATTCGGACCATTGCCGTCTGATCTTCTGCAAGCGCGGCGACCTGCGGGTGTCTTCGGGCGATCAGCATGACACCTTCGGTCCGCAGGATGCTCTGCTCTGCGACAGGGGAGAGGCGATCTCGGTGACGGGGGAAGGCGCGCTTATCGTCGTCACGCTGCATGGGCCGGAGCATATCTTGTCTAGACAAAATAATTGAAGGATGGAAGTATGCCTCTCAAGAGGCAGGCTTCCGAACTGCCCTAATATAAATCAAACAGGGGACCAGCCATCATGAAGACATTCACCATCACCGCCGCCGTCCTGACGGCCCTGCTCGGCTCCACGGCCGCCAGGGCCGAGACATCCGTCGCCATCGGCATGTCCGGATGGACCGGGTTTGCCCCTCTGACGCTGGCCAAGGAAGCCGGCATCTTCGAGAAGAACGGGCTTGACGTGACGATCACCAAGATCCCGCAGGCCAGCCGCCATCTGGCGCTCGCATCCGGCGACATCCAGTGCGCGGCCACCACGGTCGAGACCTGGATCGTCTGGAATGCCAACGGCGTGCCGGCCACACAGATCTTCCAGCTGGACAAGTCGCATGGTGCCGACGGCATGGCGGTGCGCGAGGACATCGCCAGCATTGCCGATCTGAAGGGCAAGACCATTGCCGCCTCCACGCCCGGCACCTCGCCCTACTTCTTCCTGGCCTATATCCTGAAGGAGAACGGGCTTTCGGTGAAGGACGTGAATGTGGTCAACCTCGAGCCCGGCCCGGCAGCCCAGGCCTTCGTGGCCGGACAGAACGATGCGGCCATGAGCTACGAGCCCTATCTCTCGACGGTGCGCGCCGCCCCCGATCAGGGCAAGATCATCGCCACCACGCTGGATTACCCGGCGGTGATGGATACCTTCGGATGCACACCCGAGTTCCTGAAGGACAATCCGGAAGCGGCCAAGGCGCTCGCGACGAGCTATTTCGAAGCGCTCGACATGATCAAGGCGGAGCCGGAAAAGGCCTATGGCATCATGGGCGCCGATGTGAAGCAGTCGGCGGAGGCCTTCGGCCAGTCGGCGAAGTTCCTGGAGTGGCAGGACAAGGCCGCCAACAAGACCTTCTTCGAGGGCGAGTTCATGACCTTCTCGGAGAAGGCGGCTGACCTGCTGATGGAAATTGGCATCATCAAGTCGAAGCCGGACCTGTCGACGATCGTCGATACTTCCTTCATCCAGTAGTCTCACAAACGCCGGCGGAGCTTGCTCTGCCGGCCCAACACCCGGGGCAGCATGCGTCCTCTTGAACCGATCGGCCCGCAGGCGCGCATCCTGCTCGGCATCCTCTTCTTTGTGCTGTTTTTCTCGGGGTGGAGCATTGCGACATTCGGCGGGTTCGTCTCGCCGACCTTCCTCGCCGACCCCATCACCATGCTGAAGGACGGCATCTACCTTCTGACCGAGCAGGGCTTTCTCGAAGACATCGGCATGACCGTCTGGCGGGTGGTCGGCGGCTTCGTCCTGTCGGCGCTCGTCGCCGTGCCGCTTGGCATTGCCATGGGGGCCTACAAGCCGATCGAGGCCCTGCTTGAACCCTTCGTCTCCTTTTCCCGCTACCTGCCCGCCTCGGCCTTCATCCCCCTTCTCATCCTGTGGGCGGGCATCGGCGAACTCCAGAAGCTTCTCGTCATCTTCATCGGATCGGTGTTCCAGATCATCCTGATGGTTTCGGTTTCGGTCTCTGCCACGCGCCGCGATCTCGTGGAGGCCTCCTATACGCTCGGCGCCAGCGATGCGGGCGTCGTCCGGCGGGTTCTCATTCCGGCGAATGCGCCGGATATTGCCGAGACCCTTCGCCTCGTGCTCGGCTGGGCATGGACCTATGTGATCGTCGCCGAGCTCATCGGCGCATCGTCGGGCATCGGCTACATGATCATCAACAGCCAGGCCCTGATGGCCACCGGCCAGATCATCTTCGGCATCATCGTCATCGGCATCATCGGCCTGATCTCCGACTTCGCCTTCAAGACGGTGAACCGTTCCCTGTTTGCCTGGAGACTGGCATGAGCGAACTCATCGTCAAGGGCGTCAGCCGGACCTTTCCCGGCGTTCGCGGTGGTGCGCCCGTGCAGGCACTGCATCCGACCGACCTCGACATCGCCAAGAATGACTTCGTCACGATTCTCGGGCCGTCCGGCTGTGGCAAATCCACCCTGCTGCGCATCATTGCGGGTCTCGACCGGCCGACCACCGGCAGCGTCCTCCTCGAAGGACAGGCCATCACGGGTCCCGGCGCCGACCGCGGCATGGTCTTCCAGTCCTACACGCTCTTTCCCTGGCTGACGGTTCGGGAGAATGTCGGATTCGGATTGCGGGAGCGCGGCATCGCAGCCAAGGAAACCGCCGAGATCGTTGACAGCTATCTGGACAAGGTGGGGCTGCGCGGCTTTGAAAATCACTGGCCAAAACAGCTCTCCGGCGGAATGCAGCAGCGCACGGCCATCGCCCGCGCCCTGGCCAACGACCCCAAGATCCTGCTTCTCGACGAGCCGTTCGGCGCGCTCGACAATCAGACGCGCGGCCTGATGCAGGAGCTGCTGCTCGGCATCTGGGAGCGGGAGCAGAAGACGGTGGTCTTCGTCACCCATGACATCGAGGAGGCCGTCTTCATGGCGTCGCGCGTGGTGACGATGACGGCGCGCCCCGGACGCATCAAGTCGATCACGCCGGTCGATATCCCGCATCCCCGCCACTATACCGTCAAGGCAAGCCCGGAGTTTTCCGAACTGCGGCTCAAGCTGACGGAGGAGATCCGCGCGGAGGCGATCCAGGCCGCCACCCATAGCTGACACCCTCCTGAAGGCTCACAAAGCTGCGGCCCACCCGGAACTTGTCTTGCCGCGTCCGGATACACGTCATCCCTGACCCGACCCAGGTCCAAGGTCGCGTCGCTTGCTGCATGTATGACAGCCTCCCTCCGTGGACTGCTATCCGCATGGAACCGTTGCAATGGCTTTGGAGGACGTCACCCTGCCGCAGCCTAATGCCGATCCCAGCCGTGGAGACATGCTGCGCACCTCCGGCCTGTTGTTGATGGGAAGCGGCATCGGCAGCCTCGCCCACGTCAGTTTCTAGAGGGTTCCGGGGCGATCGAGCAGTGCCCCCGCCCCTGTGGCGTAGAGCCAGCGACCTCTCCCGACGGCCTGACACACCCTGTTACACTTTCGGCTGCACCTGGCAAAACTCTGCGACAAACATCTTCTAGGTTGCAGATGCCTCAAAGAGAGGCTCGAAACACGAAGCTAAGGAACTAAAAATGCTCAAGATCCCAGTTTTCACAGCCGTCGCCGGAATGCTCCTTCTCGC
>NZ_JMQK01000029.1:0-51153 GCF_000705355.1 Pseudorhizobium marinum | reverse complement strand
TCGGTCATCTGTCCTGCTTTGATGGCGTCACATCGTCGTGCGTGGAAGCCGCGCACTGCAGTCCGATAGCCGGAAGAGATCGCCGCCCTCGAACAGAGCGATCAGAGCTACCGCTGGATCTGATAGGGGTAAAACACCCGTCCGAAAAGCCGACAATCCACCAATTAGGGCCAGCGAAACAGGTCGCCCCCACCGCAGACGGCGGGAGTGCCCCCTGCCCCCTATGACAAGAGCCCCGCCGACGTCTGCCGGCAGGGCTCTTGTTCTGGGACGACAGTCGGAGAAGCCTACTGGATCTCGGACTGGTTGGTGATCACGCGGGACGCGAGGCCGTAGGCCACGCCGTCTTCCGCCGACAGCCAGTAGTCACGGTCGATGTCCTTGGCGATCTTCTCTTCCGTCTGGCCGGTGGCCTTGGAGAAGATCTTGATCAGCCGCTCGTTCATCTTGATGATCTCGCGCGCCTGGATCTCGATATCGGACGCCATGCCGCGCGTGCCGCCGGACGGTTGGTGCAGCAGGAAGCGCGTGTTCGGCAGGCAGATGCGGCGTTCCTTCGGAACCGAGACATAGATGAGCGCGCCGGCCGAGGCGACCCAGCCTGTGCCGATCATCCAGACCTTCGGCTTGATGAACCTGATCATGTCGTGGATCGAGTCACCCGATTCCACGTGACCGCCGGGCGAGTTGACGTAGATGCGGATGTCGTCATCGCTAGCAGCCGACAGCGCCACGAGCTGCGTGCAGACCTTCTGCGCCAGCTCCTGGTTGATCGGGCCATAGATGAAGATCGAACGCGACTTGAAGAGGTTCGCTTCCGTTTCCTTGCCGAGCGGCAATTCCTTGACCTTGTCGTCGTCGTCGTTTTCGTCGTGCATCAGCATCTCCAGCATGGAATGTGTCTCCACGGACATAATGCGTTCGCCAGCGTAAAACAATGCGCGAAAGCGAGTTAGCTCCGTCTCGCCGTGGCGTGGTGAAGAACTTCTTCCCGGTGCGGGCGCCGTCGCAGCCTCCCCATGCCGCCTGTCCTCTAAGTCGTTCGACGTAGTGGAAACGGTACCGCCACAGGCTTTGGCCATGGACAGGAAAATCCCAGCTGCTTATCGTCGCCGGATACGAACGGACCGACGCTTCGGCGGTTGGAGACATTAGAGGGGATTCCATGTTCAGACGACTTTCGCTTGCCGCCATCATGTCCGCGGCCACTGCCGCACCCGCGCTTGCCCATCTTGACCCGCAGGCCCACGGCTCCTTCATGGCCGGCGTCTCGCATCCGCTCTTCGGCGCTGACCACATCCTCGCCATGGTCGCCGTCGGCCTCTGGGCCAGCCAGATCGCCTCGGACGCCGGCCGCCGTTCGGCGCTCTGGGCCGTGCCGGCAGCCTTCCTCGGCACCATGGCGCTCGGCTATGCGGCCGCCGTCGCCGGCATGGGTCTGCCCTTCGTGGAGCCGGCCATCCTCGCCTCCGTCGTGGCGCTCGGCCTGCTGGTGGCCATGGCGGCAAGGCTGCCCGTTGCCGCATCGGCCGCCGTCGTCGGCATCTTCGCCCTCTTCCACGGCCACGCCCATGGCGGCGAGCTGGGCAGCGCCGGCGCCCTGCAGTTCGGCATCGGCTTCGTCCTCGCAACCGCCCTGCTGCACGCGGCCGGCGTGGTCCTCGGCCTCGGCATCGGTCGTTTCGCACCGGTCGCCACCCGGATCATCGGGGCGCTGACGGCGCTTGCCGGCCTCTCGCTCGCCTTCGGCTGAGCGGCTCGATCCAGGAAATCAGGAAAAAAGGGCGCCTTGCGGGGCGCCCTTTTTCGTAGATGTGGTTAGCCGCGCCCGCGGTATGTCGGCACGCCCTGATCCGGCAGCCAGACGCCTTCCGGCACCGCACCGGTCTGCCAGAACACGTCGATCGGAATGCCGCCGCGCGGATACCAGTAGGCGCCGATCCTGAGCCATTTCGGCGCAAGCAGGTCAACGATCCGCTTGGCGATATAGACAGAGCAGTCCTCGTGGAAGGCGCCGTGGTTGCGGAACGAATGCAGGAAGAGCTTCAGCGACTTCGATTCCACCAGAAAGCCGTCCGGGATGTAGTCGATGACGATATGCGCGAAATCCGGCTGCCCCGTCATCGGGCAGAGCGAGGTGAACTCCGGCGCCGTGAACCGCACCACATAATCTGTACCCTGGTTGCCGTTCGGCACTTTCTCCAGAACCGCGGCTTCGGGGTTCTGCGGCGTCTCCACCGCCTGCCCGAGCTGCGAAAGGCTCGAGGTATCGGTCATGCTCATGGGTCTGTTCCTTCCAGTTTGACTCTTATGCCGTGCGCCTGCTCGCTTTCCGGCTCCACGTGAATGGCAAGGCTGGCGCCCGGTATGGCCTGCTTGATGGCATCCTCGAGGCGGTCGCAGATCTCATGCGCCCTGGCAACCGCCATGTCCGACGGCACCACCAGATGGAAATCGATGAAGGCCGCCGATCCGGCACGCCGGGTGCGCAGATCGTGCACCCCGAGCGATCCGGCCGAATGGGTGGCGATCGCCGCCCGGATGGTCTCCTCCTCCTCCGGCGTCACCGCCCGGTCCATCAGCCCGCCCAGCGAGTGCGAGATCACCTTGTAGCCCTGGTAGAGGATGTTGAGCGCCACCAGGATGGCCATGACCGGATCGAGGATCGCGTATCCGGTCAGGATGGCGAGGATCAGGCCGACGAAGACCCCGGCGGAGGTCACCACGTCGGACATGATGTGATGCCCGTCGGCAGAGAGCGCCGGCGAGCGGTGCTTCGCGCCGACCCGGATCAGCGCTGTCGCCCAGACGGCATTGATCACCCCGGCAAGCGCGTTGATCGCAAGGCCCAGCACCGGCGCCTCGGGCAGCGTCGGGGAAAACAGCGCCCCCCAGGCCTCCTGCACGATCAGGAGTGCGGCGACGATGATCAGCGCGCCCTCGACCACCGCCGACATGTATTCGGCCTTGTGATGCCCGAATTGATGGTCCTCGTCGGCGGGACGCTGCGCATAGCGGATGACGAAATAGGCGATGAAGGCCGCCACCACGTTGACGGTGGATTCCAGCCCGTCCGACAAGAGCGCCACCGAACCGGTAACCCACCAGGCGAGCATCTTCAGCCCCATCACCCCGAGGGCGAGCGGAATGCCCCAGAAGGCCAGCCTTTCGACGATCGGATCGGTTCTCGTGCCCACCATGACGGGTCATGCCTTTGCGAACGAATTGCAGGAGCAACGCCCCAGAACGGCGAAACCGCCCGGGCCAGGCCCGGACGGTTTCGTATGGTCGGCGGTATGGCTCAGCCGGAGCTATTTGTCAAAGCGTCAAGTGGCTCATCCACGATCGGGACTGCCGCTATGCGGCGTGCTCGTACTGCGAAATCTTCTCCAGCTCGCCCTTCAGCGCCTCAGCCTCCTGCTTCAGGTCGAAGCTGTTCTGGAGGTTCATCCAGAACTCGGGCGTCGTCCTGAAAAATCGGGCAAGCCGCAGCGCGGTATCGGGCGTGATTGCCGTCTTCTCCGCAACGATCCGCTCGATGCGGGTGCGCGGCACATGGAGCTTCTTGGCAAGCCCATACGGCGACATGTCCATCGGCAGGAGATAAAGATCCCTCAGGATCTCTCCTGGGTGAATCGCCGGAAGGTTGCTGACACTCATCTCCATCTCCTCATCGCCACGATCCGCTAGTGGTAGTCCGTGATCTCGACCTGCTCCGCGCCCGCTTTGGTCCAGACGAAACAGATACGCCACTGCTTGTTGATCCGGACCGAATATTGGCCGTCTCGGTCGCCGGAAAGCCGCTCCAGGCGATTTCCCGGCGGCGACCGCAGGTCTTCCAGCGAACTTGCTGCATCCAGTACTGTCAGCAACAGCTGCGCCCGGCGCACGAGATCGGGAGGAAAACCCTTCTTGACGGTGCCAGCCGCTATGGATTGGGTCCGAGCGTCGCGGTAACTGCAGATCACCCTCACATCCCCTTTCTGGTATCATAACTCGATACCAGAAAATGTCAACGGATGTATCACCACATGATACGGAAGACGATGGTTGTGCCCGCTATTCCGCAGGCTCAGCAGGATTGGTCTGCTGGTCGCCCGCGACCGGCGGGGCCCGCAGGTTTTCATCCGTCTCCGGCCACATGGTCAGTGCCATGACGACCACGACCAAACCAACCACCATCCAGATCAGCGCTTTTCTGCTCATGTCTCTTCCCGTTCGGTTCGTGTTTCCACGCCCCTAACAGGAAGATAGACAAAAGGTTGCCGCCCGTAAGGTGGAGCTCACGCCGCCTCCACCTTCCGGCGCCGGGCGAGGTTCGCCACCACGTTCTCGATCATCCGCATGCCGGCATCGTGGCCGAGCGTCATGATCGATTCCGGGTGGAATTGTACCGCTGCGATCGGCTCCTTGACGTGCTCGATGCCCATGATCGTGCCGTCCTCGCTTTCCGCGGTGATGGTGAAGTCGGGATGCAGCGACCGCGGGTCGGCAAAGATCGAGTGGTAGCGGCCGACCGTCACCTCGCGCGCGAGGCCCGAGAAGACGACGCCCGGTTCCAGCACCCGGATGCGCGACGGCTTGCCGTGCATGGGAACCGCCAGATGCCGCAGTTCGCCGCCATAGGCTTCGGCGAGCGCCTGCAGCCCGAGGCAGACGCCGAAGATCGGCAGCCCCTTGGCCCGCGCCGCCTTGATCGTCGCCTTGCAGTCGAAATCCTTCGGATTGCCGGGTCCCGGCGACAGCACCACGAGATCCGGATCGATGCGGTCAAAGATTTCCTCCGGCACCGGCGTGCGTACGGTCGAGACCTCCGCCCCTGTCTGCCGGAAATAATTGGCAAGCGTGTGAACGAAACTGTCCTCATGGTCGACGAGCAGGATGCGCACGCCCTTGCCGACGGGGGCGACGTCCCGCACCACCTTCGTCGTATTGCCGGCGCGCGCGTCGCGGATCGCCGACAGCATGGCGGAGGCCTTCAGTTCCGTCTCCGCCTCTTCCTCGGCCGGATCGCTGTCGTTGAGCAGCGTCGCCCCCGCCCGCACCTCGGCGATGCCGTCCTTGATGCGGATCGTGCGCAGCGTCAGGCCGGTGTTCATGTCGCCGTTGAAGCCAACCATGCCGATCGCCCCGCCGTACCAGGCACGCGGGCTCTTCTCGTGGTTCTCGATGAAGCGCATCGCCCAGAGTTTTGGCGCGCCGGTGACGGTGACGGCCCAGGCGTGGCTGAGGAAACCGTCGAAGGTGTCCATGTCTTCGCGAAGCCGCCCCTCGATATGGTCCACCGTGTGGATGAGCCGCGAATACATCTCGATCTGCCGCCGGCCGATGACCTTGACCGACCCCGGCTCGCAGACCCTGGACTTGTCGTTGCGGTCGACGTCGGAGCACATCGTCAGCTCGCTCTCGTCCTTCTTGGAATTGAGAAGCTTGAGGATCTGCTCAGAGTCGGCGATCGGATCCTCGCCGCGCTTGATGGTGCCGGAGATCGGGCAGGTCTCGATGCGCCGGCCCGAGACCCGCACGAACATTTCCGGCGACGCTCCGACCAGATATTCCTGGTGGCCGAGATTGATGAAGAAGGAATAGGGCGACGGATTGATCGCCTTCAGCCGGTTGGAGATCTCCGACGGCTTGCTGTCGCAGCGCTCCAGGAACTTCTGGCCCGGCACCACCTCGAACAGGTCGCCGCGGCGGAAGCTTTCCTTCGCCTTCGTCACCAGCTCGGCATATTCACCCGGACGATGATCGCCCTTCGGCGGCGTCACGGTGGTACGCTGGAACGGCTCCGGCGCAATCTCCTGATCCTTGCCCTCGGTCGTCACCCCGTCCTTGGCAAAATCATAGCGGTCGATCCAGGCCTTCGCCGCATGGTGGTCGACGACCAGGATCTCGTCGGGAAGGAACAGCACCATGTCGCGCTGGTCCTCCGGCCGCTGCATCGACAGCTTGATGGAATCGAACTGGAAGGCGAGATCATAGCCGAAGGCGCCAAACAGGCCGATCGCCGAATCCGCCTCGGAATGGAAGAGGTCGACCACGGCGCGCAGCACGGTGAACACCGTCGGCATCTTCGACCGCTCTTCCTCGGTATAGACCCGCGAGGGCTCGTTGATGGTAAGGTCGAGGCGGCGATCGGTGAGCGCGCCGAGCGTCAGCTCGTCGACACCCTTCAGCTTCTCCACGATGAAGCCGAGCAGCACTTCGCCGCGCCCGTTGAAGGCCTCGATCCAGACGCTGCGGCCATGCGAAGAAATCCCGAGCGGCGGATCGACGACGGCCGTGTCCCAGCGGGTATAGCGGCCCGGATATTCGTAGTTGGAGGAAAACACGGCGCCGCGCCGCTCGTCGAGCTTGTCGACATAGCTGCCCACCGCATCCGCATAAGGGGTGGGACGCCGCGCGCGGCTGACGGCGATGCCGCCCTTCGTCTCGTAGGTTTCCGAACCGTCGTCCCGAATGATCGTCACCATTTCCTGCTCTCCGAAATCTGTCGCCCGGGACCCTGCGGCGAACAACAAAAAAGCCGCCTCGGTTCTCGGGCGGCTTTGGGGTCTTGTCGAATGGACATGACTGGTCAAGGCCGCGTCAGCGTGCCCACCACCAGTTACCGATGTTCATCGAATTGATCATGGGCGAAGAGATAACCCGGACCTTGCGTCTCCGCAAGTGGATTTCCTCTGCGATGGCGATGCGACCAAAACCCCTCCCGCCGCGTTGTCCGGTCCCGGACATCCAACGGAGCAGCCCTCGATGCAGCGTTCCCTCCTTCTTCTTCTGCTCGGCTTGCCGATCATGATCGGCGCCTCCGATTTGCCCAGCGACGGGCCTGTGCCGAAGCCGAAGCCCGGCGAAGCGGCCACCTCGGATGCCCCGCCCCCACCGGCAACCGCCCCGGAGGACGACGATGACGCCGCCTCTCCGGCAACTGAGAAGGAGGACGCCGAGGCCGCAGCGCCCGCCGCCGAGGACCCGCAGCCAAACCCGGCCACGGAACCGGTCTCCGAGATCCCGACACCGGAGCCGAAACCCGAGGCCGAGACACCGGAGCCCGCCGCCGCCGAGAAGCCGGCGGGCGAAACCCCGGCGACGCCAAAGCCCGGCCCCAGCCAGCCGGACGAGATGAAAGCGGAAGACAAAAAGCCGGAGGAGCCGAAGGAACCGCCGCCACCGCCCCCGCCACCGGTCGAGAAGGAGGATCAGGCAGCCCTGAAGGCCTGCCTGGCCGATCTCGCCACGCTCGGCACGAAGTTCGAAACGGCGGCACGCATCGATGAGGGCGACGGCTGCGGCATCGACCAGCCGATCGAGGTGGCGGAAGCCCTGCCAGGCATCGATACGGGCGGCGCCCAGATGCGCTGCGAAACCGCCCGCGCGCTCGGCCACTGGCTGAAGGACACGGTCCAGCCGGCGCTCCGGATCGCCATGCCTGCACGCCGCATCACCGGGCTGACCACAGGCTCCACCTACGCCTGCCGGCTGCGCAACAGCGCCTCGACCGGCAAGACGTCCGAACACGCCAAGGGCAACGCCATCGACATCGCCGCCTTCCGGCTCGACGACGGATCGGAGGTGACGATGAAGCCGCGCACCGAGGACGGCACCATGGAAGGCGCCTTCCAGCGCACCGCCTCAGCCGGCGCCTGCCTCCACTTCACCACCGTCCTCTCCCCCGGCAGCGATCCCACCCACATGGATCACCTGCATCTCGATGTGCTGGAGCGGAACGGTGGGTACCGGTATTGCCGGTAATGAGCGCAAGGGTGAAGCGTCTGTTTTGCGCCAATAGGGGACATCGTCAAATCTGCGATGGCCCCTAGAGCGGGGCTTATCAAAGGCAGTCCGCCCTGGAGGGAGAGATAAGCCCCCGTCGACCAACGCGCCAATTGCGGGCTGTACATCGGGCTCTGTGTCTGGTCGCCATCTGATCAGAAGGCAGAGGAGCAAGCGCGTCGAGAAAAGAAAATCATAACAAGCCCAGGACGTTATATCTCACTCCGAAGCGCGTGCTGGTTGATCCGCTGCTCATCCGAAACCGATGGGCGGCATCTGCGATCACCCTTGGCAATTACAGATGTTCGCTGTCTTGGAAAAACAGGGTTTCGACCCAAGCCCTCCGCAGCGTTGATCAGGCCCGGGCGCCGAGCGAAGCTGCAAGGTGTTCAACTATCGCCCGAACTTTCGCCGACGGCCTGGGCCCTGCCGGGAAAATGGCATAGACTTCGGCCGGATCGAGACGGTAGCCATCCAGCAACTGGGTCAGCTGTCCCATGCGCAATTCTTCCTTGACCATGATGCGGGTCGCGAGTGCTATGCCGAGCCCTGCTACGGCGGCCGCCAGAATGCCCGGTGCGGAGTTGATCCAAAGTTTTGCCGGGACATCGACGGAGGTGACGGTCTGGTCGTGGGTGAAGCGCCAGCTCTCGCGACCGAACAGGCCATGCTGCACGATACAATGATGTCGTGTCAGTTCGGACGGATTGGCGGGCGCGCCATGTGTTGCGAGATAGGATGGGGCCGCGACCACCAGTCGCTCGACCAGCGCAAGCCTTCGGGCGCCGAAAGTGGAGTCTTCCAGCGGTCCGACACCGAGGCGAATGGCGACATCGACCCCATCTGTCACCAGGTTCTGGCGGGCATCGCTCATGATCATCTCGACCCGCAGATCCGGATGTCGGGCGAGGAAGGTCGCCAGCGCCGGAATGACCTCGCGCACCCCATAGAGCACCGGCATGGCGAGGCGAATGACGCCGTGCAGCGAGTCCACGCCACGGGTAGCCTGTTCAGCCTCCTCCATCTCTGCGAGCAGGTACTTCGCCCGCTCCAGATACAAGCTGCCGGCTTCCGTCAGCGAAATGCTGCGGGTGGTTCTCAGCAGCAAGGTCGTACCCAGCCGCGCCTCCAGATTACCGAGGATACGCGAGATCGAGGGCTGCGAGACTTCCAGTTCGCGCGCCGCCCGCGAAAGACTACCGCCTTCAGCCACGCGGATGAAAACGGCCATTTCCTGCCAGCGATCACTCATTCGAAATTCGGATATATGTTCTGCATGTTGGATGGATACCCCAATTTCTCCGGATAGCCTAACTGTTAACTCACGACGACGCCACAGCGAAACGGAGAATGACAATGAGGCTTCAAGACAGGCTCGACGCGATGCGTGCGGACTTCGAGAATGGACGCTTCCCGCTGGTGCCGACCCGTGACCAGCTCGACACGATGGAGCGCGCGACCCAGTCACTGGTCGAGAGCGGGCAGGCCGATAGGGCCCTCAAGGCGGGTGACATCGCACCCGGTTTCACGCTGATGGATGCCGATGGCAACAGCGTGAGTTCACAGGCTATCCTGGCGCGGGGACCGCTGATCACAACCTTCTACCGCGGTGTGTGGTGCCCCTATTGCAACTATGATCTCCAGGCGCTCGAGGACCTCAGACCGGAGATCGAAGCGCGGGGTGCGAGCCTCGTCGCGATCTCGCCCCAGATGCCGGCGAACAGCCGCAAGTCGCAACGCGACAACAAGCTCGGTTTTCCCATCCTGAGCGACGTCGGCACGACCGTCGCCGCCGCCTTCGGACTGCGCTTTCGCCTGCCGGACGATCTGATCGAGGTCTACCGGCAGTTCGGCAACGATCTGCCGAGGATCAACGACGATCCGGCCTGGGTGTTGCCGATGCCGGCTCGGTACGTGATCGGGACGGATGGCGTCATCGCCTATGCGGAAGTCAATCCCGACTATACCCGGCGTCCCGAACCATCCGACCTGTTGCCGATCCTCGACCACCTGCGTGTCGGCTCCAAGGGCTGAACCCGCACACATTCTCATGATCGGCTTTGCCGCCTTGTCGAAGACAAGGCCGGCCGCTCCGATCGACCATGCAAAGGAGCACATCAAATGACCATCAAGATTTTCGGCGATGCCGGCTCGGGTAGCCTGCGTCGCGTGACCACTGCCGCCAAGATCATGGGTATCGAGATCGAACGGGTGAACGTCGATCTGTTCAAGGGCGAAAGCCAGACCGAAGCGTTCAAATCGCGCCTCAATCCCCACGGTTTGACGCCGGTCCTAGAAGACGGCGACTTCATTCTGTACGAGGCGGCCGCGATCAACCTGTATCTGGCCGGCAAGGTAAACTCGCCGCTGCTCGGAACGACGGAGAAAGAGCGCCTCGAGGTGCTTCAGTGGATGTTCTGGTCCGGCGAGCAATGGCGCATCTTCGCAACCACCCTGTTCGACGAGCGGGTCGGGAAGACAGTCATGGGATTACCACAGGACGAGGCCGTTGTCGCGTTCGCGGAGGGTAAGATGCGGGCCGCCGCGAAGGTGCTCGACAAGCATCTGGAAGGCCGCAAGTTCATGGTCGGCCAAGCTCTGACCCTTGCTGATTTCGATGTCGCCGGTCCCTTCTCGCAGATCGATCGTTCCAGGCCGCCCCTTCGGGACTACCCGAACCTCATGGCCTGGCACGACAATCTTCTCCAGTCGGTGCCGGAATGGGCGCAGACGAAGGCCGAGGTCGACCACCGCATCGACAGCTTCCTGGCGAGCGTCGGCGTGACGCTGTGAACGGAGAAAGATCGACGATGGATTACGAACTCTTCTGGGTCAGCGGCAGCCCCTACGCCTGGCGGGTGCAATTGGCGCTTGGATACAAGGGCGTGCCATATATCTCCCGCCGTATGGACTCGGCCCAGTTGGCGGATCGCTCGCCCGCATTTCTTGAGCTCAATCCGCGTGGCAAGGTGCCGGTGTTGAAGACGGGTCACGGTACGATTTACGAATCCGTGGCGATCATCGCCTTCCTGGATCGCGCCCATCCCGCCGTACCGCTTTTCGGCCAGACGGCGCAGGAGCACGGCCGGATCTGGCAACGCGTAAGCGAGTTCGAGAACTACATGCGCGATCTGTTTGCCTTGGAGATTGTCCGCCCGCTATTGCGCGGTAATGCGAAAGACGATCCAGACGCCATGCGCGCGTCCGCTTCTCGGGCGTATGATGCGCTTGGCTGGATGGAGCGGGCGCTAGCAGTCGCGCATTATCTGGCGGGTGATGATCTCACTGCAACGGACATCATCGCGTTGCCGAACATACAGATGCTCCCTCGGGTCGCAGCGCGTCCGGAAGCAATCGAAATGGCTCTCAGTCTCGAAGACCTCGGTGCGCGTCTGCCGGCATTGGGCGCGTGGCTGTCGCGGATGGAAACAATGCGCGGCTACGACGCTGCTTACCCACCACATTGGAGGAGTTGAACATGGGCATGCAGCGGCACGGGAAGTGACCGCTGCCTACCACAACTCTCTGAAGCAACCCCTCTGCGGATGACCCATCGTTTTGCGACAACAGCAGCTTATCGCTCATCCGCTTCTGGAACAGAAGGTACAACGATGTACATTGGCATCGGCCGCCAATGACCGCATTGGGGAGCATACTGCCATCACGTCAGCTTGAATGACTCCCTCAGAACAACCCCTCTATATGCCCGTCATCGTTGAGGAAAATCCGTTCCGCCGAAGGCGAGCTCGGCAGGCCGGGCATGGTCATGATCTCGCCGGTGATGGCGACGACGAAGCCGGCGCCGGCGGAGAGGCGGACTTCGCGTACATGCACCACATGGCCCTCCGGCGCGCCGCGCAGCGTCGGGTCGGTGGAGAAGGAATACTGCGTCTTGGCGATGCAGACCGGCAGTTCGCCGTAGCCCTGCGCCTCCCAGGCGGCGAGCTGGTCGCGCACCGCCTTGTCGGCCGTCACCTCGCCCGCGTGATAGATCTTGGCGGTCACCGTCTCGATCTTCTCCATCAGCGGCATGGCGTCGAGATAAAGCGGCTTGAAATCCGCCTGGCCGCCGTCGGCAAGCTCCACCACCCGCTCGGCGAGTTCCGTGATGCCGGCAGACCCTTCCGCCCAGTGGCGGCAGAGGATGGCGTCGGCGCCGTGGCGGGAGACATAGTCCTGCACGGCCGCCACCTCGGCATCAGTATCGGTCGTGAAGTGGTTGATCGCCACCACCACCGGCACGCCGAAGCGGCGCACATTGGCGATGTGGCGGCCGAGGTTGGCGCAGCCGCGCGTCAGCGCCGCGACGTCTTCCGCGCCGAGATCCTCCTTGGCGACGCCGCCGTTCATCTTCAGCGCCCGGACGGTGGCGACGATCACCGCCGCCGCAGGCTTCAACCCGGCCTTGCGGCACTTGATGTCGAAGAATTTTTCCGCCCCGAGATCGGCCCCGAAGCCGGCTTCCGTTACCACATAATCACCAAGCTTCAGCGCCGCCTTGGTGGCGATCACCGAATTGCAGCCGTGGGCGATGTTGGCGAAGGGACCGCCATGCACGAAGGCCGGGTTGTTTTCCAGCGTCTGCACCAGGTTCGGCTGCATGGCATCCTTCAGTAGCACGGCCATCGCCCCGTCCGCCTTCAGGTCGCGGGCAAACACCGGCGTCTTGTCGCGGCGATAGGCGACGATGATGCCGCCCAGCCGCTGTTCCAGGTCCCCGAAATCCTCCGCCAGGCAGAGAATGGCCATCACCTCTGAGGCGACCGTGATGTCGAAGCCGCATTCGCGCGGGAAACCGTTGGCGACGCCGCCGAGCGCGCCGACCATCTGCCGCAGCGCCCGGTCGTTCATGTCCATGGCGCGGCGCCAGGTGATGCGCCGCACGTCGATGTCGAGCGCATTGCCCCAGTAGAGGTGGTTGTCGATCATCGCCGCCAGCAGGTTGTGCGCCGAGGTGATGGCATGGAAGTCGCCGGTGAAGTGGAGGTTGATGTCCTCCATCGGGATGACCTGCGCATGGCCGCCGCCGGCCGCACCGCCCTTCATGCCGAAACAGGGACCGAGCGACGGCTCGCGCACGCAGATGACCGCCTTTTTGCCGATGCGGTTCAGCCCGTCGCCGAGACCGACGGTGGTGGTCGTCTTGCCTTCGCCGGCGGGCGTCGGGTTGATGGCGGTCACCAGGATCAGCCTGCCGTCCGGCCGGTCGGAAAGCCCGTGGATGAAGTCGGCGCTGACCTTCGCCTTGTCGTGGCCATAGGGCGCAAGCTGCTCGGCCGGAATGCCCAGAGCAGCCCCCACCTCCATGATCGGCTTCTTCTGCGCCATGCGCGCAATTTCGATATCGGACTTCACCGCCGCCATCTCGTCATCCCCTTGGCATTTTCGCGTGGTGAATTGGCCACAGGGGACGCCGGGAAACAAGTCGCTGCCGCCCGGGCGCCCGGATTATGCCGGCCAAAAAAGAAGCCAACTCTACCTTTAGGTGTATTTAATCTTGAAATTTACCTAAGCATGTAGATACTGTCCGTGACGCTGGGGAGGACATCATGAATCTCATTGTCTGCTGCGATGGCACCTGGAATACACCCGACGCGGTGGAGGACGGGCTGCCCAGCCCGACGAACGTCGTCAAGCTCTACAACGCGCTCGCCCTGACGGACGACACCGGTGCGGAACAGAAGTTCTACTACCACCCCGGCGTCGGCACGGACGGCAGCTGGATCGACCGGGCGCTGGGTGGCGGCACCGGCAAGGGCCTCGATCGCAACATCATGAGCGGCTACCATTGGCTCGCCCGCAACTATCGCGAGGGCGACGCGATCTGGCTGTTCGGCTTCAGCCGCGGCGCCTATACGGTGCGCAGCCTCGGCGGCATGATCTCCAAATGCGGCCTTCTGGACCTGCCGGGCTCGAAGATTGCGGAGAACAAGGTCTGGGACGAGATCGGGCAGATCTTCGATGCCTATCGTGCCGATGATCCGAGCCCCTTCGTCGACAGCAAGGGACGCCGCTTCCACAACACCGCCGACGGCGCGCATCCGGCGAAGATGACGCCGGTGCACTTCATCGGCGTCTGGGACACGGTCGGTGCTCTCGGCATCCCCGACGATCTGGCGCTCCTGAACCTCCTGGACAATCCGGAGAAGCACCGCTTTCACGACACCCAACTCGGACCGGCTGTCCAGAACGCCCGTCATGCGGTCGCACTCGACGAGTTCCGGCAAAGCTTTCTGCCGACGCTGTGGGAAAAGCCGAAAGGCTGGAAGGGCTCCCTGAAGCAGGTCTGGTTCCCCGGCGCCCATGGCGATGTCGGCGGCGGCTATAGCCAGAGCGGTCTCTCCGACGGCGCGCTCTATTGGATGATGCAGGAGGCCCAGGACCTCGGGCTTCGCTTCGCCGAGGGCGCCATCAACCAGCTCGATCCGAACCCGCGCGGCCTCCTGCACGATTCCGTCACCGGCCTCTTCAAGGCCCTGAAAACCCGACCGCGGGCGGCCCCTCGGGTGTCTGATCCGCCCTCCCCCGACGTCCATGCCTCGGCAGTCGACCGGCACCGCAACCCGCCGCTCGCGCAGGGCCGATACCGGCCGGAAAAGACGCTGCCGGCGACCATCGACATCTTCGCCCGCGAGCGATGGAACGACACGGGCGTCTATCTGCAGGAGGGCAAGACCTACCGCTTCAAGGCCACCGGAGAATGGACCGACGCCTCCATCAAGTGCGGCCCGGGCGGTGCGAAGGACGGCAAGTTCCAGGCGGCAGAAATCGCCCATATCGCCTCGTCGGCCTGGGGCGGTGTCGAGACGCTGTGGAAGAAACTCACCGGCAACAAGCAGCTCGATTTCTGGTGGACGCGGCGCGAGGAGAAGATGGACTGGTTCTGCCTCGTCGGCCTGATCGCCAACAACGTGCCGCCGCCGCGCACCGACGAGGACCAGAAGATCGAGCGCCTGCCGCACGAGGTGTTCAAGATCGGCGAGGGCGTGACCCTAAAGCCGGACGGATCCGGCTATCTCTACTGCTTCGCCAACGACGCCTGGCAGGCCTATGACAACAACCGCGGCAGCGTGCGGCTGACGATCTCCGAAGTCTGAGGCCGGTAACGCAAAAGGGCGGCGCGACCGATCGCACCGCCCTTCCTTTCCGTGATGCGGGCCGCCCTAGAACCGCTGCGTCAGCGAAACCTTGAACGTCCGGCCCGGCTCGGAGTAATAGGCGTCGGGCTGCGGTGTCGTGATCGTCGCCAGATTGACGGCGTCATAGTAGGTCTTGTCGAAGATGTTGTAGATGCCGGCGCGGATGGTCAGGCCCTGGGTCTGCTCCGGCTCCCACCAGCCGGTCAGGTCGAAGATGCCGTAGCCGGGTGCATCGATCGTATTGGCGTCCGCATCGTTCTCGACGCCCTTGGCGGCGGTAAAGACGAGGTCGGCGCCCCAGGTTTCCGTGGCATAGCCGGTGCCGAGGACCACCTTCAACGGCGGCACCGAACGGATGCTCTCTCCCGAATCCAGATCCTCACCATCCGCCAGCGAAAGCGCGCCATAGACCCGCATGCCGTTGTTGAAGCGCTTGTGGCCCGAAAGCTCCAGGCCGTAGATCCGGACCTTGTTGCGGTTGAAGTACTCCGTGATGCCCATCGGATAGGTGCCGGTGGGATCGACGCGGCTCTCGCTGTCGATGAAGTTGCGGTAGCGATTGTAGAAGGCGCCGAGATGACCGCCGACGTCGTCGTCCCCGAGGTTCGCGCCGATCTCGAAGCCATTGCTCGTTTCCGGCTCGAGGTTCGGGTTGCCGACTCTGAGATAGGTGCCGGGTGCCCCGTAGTTCAGATAGAGCTCGCTGACGTCAGGCGCCCGGAACCCCATTGCCCATTGCGCATAGAGCTCCACGCCCGGGTCGGGCTCATAGGAGGCGCGCAGTTTCGGAGAGAACTGTCCTTCCGACTGGCCGGCCGGCATGCCGGTGTAGTTCGCGCCACCGGTATAGGCATCGGTGGCCTTCGGGTCGTAGTCGTACCAGTCGTAGCGCAGCCCCGGCGTCAGGAAGAACGGCCCGTCCCGCAGGCCGATCTTGTCCTCGATGAAGACGCCGAGCGTCTTGCCGTCCACATCCGGCATGTCGGACTGGTTGGTGTGCAGGAAGTTGCAGCTGTAGAAGGGAAGCCGCGGATTGGTGGGATAAGCTCCGCCCGGGCACGTATCGTTACCCCCCGAATATTGCGAAGCCTTCGAGAAGGCGATGTTGAGGCCGCCTGTCATCTGATGGGAGAGGTCGCCCGTCACGAACGAGGTCTCGGCATTGCCGGCAAAGCCAATGCTGCGCTCCTCGAACGTATTGTTGCGGGAATAGGCGCCCGCAGGCGAGGTCGCGCGATTACCCTCGGCGCCGCTCTCGCGCAGCACGTTCTGCCAGTAGAACACGGCATTCGCCCGATCGATCCAGGCGTCATCGCCAACGGCATCGAAGCGGTAGTCGAGCGACAGCCGGTCGCGCCTGATGTCTTCGCTCCCGTCCAGGTTCCCCGGCCGGTACGTGCTGGTCAGGCTCTGCCCGGTCCGATTGTCGATATCCTCGTCCCGCTCGAAGCGCTCGCCGGTGAAGCCGAACACATGGCCGCTGTCCGTATACTGCCGCAGCTTGAACAGCAGGTTGTACTCGTTGAAGTCAGCCGGATTGGGCTCGCTGCGCGTCGTCGAATAGCCGCCCACCTCGCCCTGGTTGTCGCGTTCGTGTCCCCGGCGATAGCCGCCCTGGAACAGCACCGACGTGTTCTCGATGCGCTTGGCCACCGCCGCTGAGCCGCCGAAGCTCCTGTCCTCGCTGTCGTAGGTGGACTTGGCGACCCCGCCCCAGTCGCGGCCCTCGCCGATCAGGTCCTCCGGCTCCAGCGTCCGCAGCACCACGGCGCCGCCCAGCGCACCGGAACCGGCGCGGCTGGAATCCGCGCCGCGCACGATGTCGATGGTGGAGAGCGAACTGAAGGAGAAGCTGTCAGCACCGCCGTCTGCCTCACGCGCGCCGTCCTGAAGATAGGGGATCGGGATGCCGTCGATCGTCGTCACCACGCGGTTCTGCTCCAGACCGCGGATATTGACGCTGCGGGTGTTGCGGTTGAACGAGACGCCCGGCTCGAGGCTGCGGCCCAGATCCTCCAGGCTGGTGATCTGGTTGGCTTCGATCTCCTCCGCCGTCGTCTGCGAGGCAAGCGGCGTGTCCGCCACCCCGCCCGCGGGCACCGCCACGCGTTTGCCCTTCACCACGATCGTTTCCAGCACGGTCGCTTCGGCCGCCGCAGGTTCCTGCGCCCTGCTCTGCACAGCCGAGAGTGCCACGATTGCCGTGCAGGTCATGAGCAGGTTTCGTGTGGTCCGGGAGGTCATGGTGTTCCTTTCTCGAATGGTCGAGCGCCATCGTCGGCGTGCGAAGGCACGCCGCCTGGGAAGCGGTCGGCGGATGATTCAGCGGTGGCGGCAGGCAGGCTTGCCCTTGTTCCGCCATCTAAAAAACATGATTCCTTTTGTCAACTTAAATATCATGACAATTAAACTCATCTTTTAGCGAAGCGCTTTACGCGCTGTTAAGACTCAATCGAAGTCGTGAGCCTTAAGCCCCCCTTTCAGCACTAAGTAGAAATTGCCATGCCAGCCGGACCCAGCTAAGTGAAGCTGACAGTTTGTCGTAAATCGCCCTGGGACCGCTCATGCGCGGTGGTGCGGCAACACCCCGGGAAGCCGCAAGCGAGCAGATTTGTCAGCGACAGGAATGGAAAAGCCGGAGAGGCAAACGATCCTCAGCAGAACTATTTCGACTGCCAACTCTCAGGCAGACGTTTTGGCTGCGCTGGAGCAGACCGCACACGCCTTCGACTTTTCCTTCGTCACTCTGCTGATGATGCCAACGAGGCCTGAAGACCTGCTGGCACGATTGCTGATCCAGACCACCTTGCCCTCCCAGTTCGTCCAGGAGTTCGACCAGAGCCGCTTTCTGTCGGTGTCTCCGGTCATGCCCTTGCTGATTTCATCGATGCTGCCGCGCACCTGGACCCTGGAATCGGCTGAAATGCTGCACCGGGAGTCCTTCCCGAAAGACCTGGCTCAGCTGTTGAACCGCTTCGGCATGAAGACGTCCGCCGTCATGCCGCTCCACTCGCTGGAGGGAGAGCGCTTCCTGCTGCAATTTGATGGGGAGCGTCCGCCGGTCGGGCAGTCGGAACTCAACGAGCTCGGCATGATCGCCCTGCACGCCTTCGACGTCTTCGAGAAGCTGCGCCGCGCCGAGCGTTTCACCCTGCCGGGCCCCCTCTCGGCCCGCGAGCTCGAGGTCGTCCGCTGGACGGCCCAGGGAAAGACCTCCGTGGAGATCGGCCGGATCCTGTCGCTCTCGGACCACACCGTCAACGCCCATATGACCAACGCCATCAAGAAGATGGACTGCGTCAACCGCACTCAGCTGGTGGCCAAGGCGATCCGCCTCGGCCTGATCAACTAGAGAAATTCCCGCAGAAGTGGGTACCGGTTTTGCGTTCTGAAGGCGTCAAACAAAGAGCAAGGGCCCCCGCCTGCCTCAGCGGTCGAGAACGGACCGCACCTCCACGAGGTTGGAGCGCACCCGCAGGATATAGAAACCCATCGTCGCCAGATGCGTCGGCATGATCCAGCCGTCCTCGCGGCCGTTGGAGATGATCGCCGGCTGGATGCGCAGCGACGAGCGGAACTGCGTCAGCGTCTCGGTCCAGAGCGGCCCGAGGTTGCGCTCCCGGATGACCTGCGAGAAGTCCGCTCCGGCCGCCGACAGGACGGCGTAATAGCCGTAGAGCTGGCCATAGGCGAACCAGAACCGGTCGTCGGCCCGCGTATCGAACCAGCCCGAATTGAAGTTCTCCGACCGCTCGCGCAGGATCGCCGACGTGCTGCCGAGGTCGTTGGCAATCCGGTCGACGAACTGCACGAGATTGTCGGCCCGCGTGTCGAAGGTCGCGTTGCAGGCGGCGAGCTCCGTATTGAAGGCCCGGAAGCCTTCGATGGCGGTCCGGTAATAGCTCGGCGTCGGCGTCTTCGGGCCGAACGGGCTCAGCCCGAAATACCAGGAGTATTCGTCGAACTGCAGGTTGTTGCGAGCGTCCTGCAGCTCGCTGTTGATGCCCGACGTCCCGCGCATGCGCGCCAGCGTGTCGACCAGTTCGACCGAGGTCCGGCGCACCGCCTGGTTCACGCCCCGCTGGAACGACGCCTTGTTGTCGAGGAAGGGCGTGTGGTCCCAGTCGATCCCGAACAGCCCGAGCCGGTAGAGCAGCATGGAGGAAATCCACGCGTTCTGGTTGACGTTGACGTCGGTCAGGTCGGCGATCACGTCGACGATGGCCGATGACTGGCATTGACCGGCCGGGGTCGCGGTCGTCGAGGTCTCTGTACCGGCAGCATCGGCAGATGCCGGCGCCGGAGCGAGGATCTGCTGTCCGGCGGCAGTCGTCCGCTCAGACCAGCGATACTCCTCCACGAAATCGGGATCGAACGCGGTCCAGACCTGCGTCTGCCAAAAGAAGTACCCGTAAAGGCCGACGAACAGCACGAAGATCGCCGCCAGCGGCGCCTTGATGATCCAGCTGCGCCCCGCATACCAGCCATGAGCGGCGAGGAAGGGCCACACCAGCCATGCCACCAGCAGGCCAAAGCCGCGACCGATCGCGCTGAAGATGCGCTGGAAGAAATGCACGATGGGGTCAAGCATGCTGCACCTCCGGGGTAGCCGAAATCGTCTGTTCGCCGCTTGCCGCTCCGTCGCCGGCACTTTCGAAAGCGGCACGGAAGCGGGCGTCGATCCCTCCCCTGCGCCGCTCGATCTCGATGCTCGACAGCATGTCGTTCTCCTGGAGTTCGATCAGCGGTCGCAGATGCGCAAGGCGGACCTTGTCGAGGCCCGGCGAGGAGCCGGGCATCGCCCCTTCGTCCGCGAGGACGGAGGAAAGCACGATGGCACGCTCGGCCTCCAGCGTCAGCTTGTTGACCAGCGCATTCAGATCGCGCACCTGCCGGTTGAAGTCCGCCGCAAGGTCCTGAACCGCCTGCAGGCTGTCCTCGACCTGCAGCGAAACGGCGCTCGTTTCGCGCTCCTCCCGCTCCGCCGCGGCAATCAGGTTTTCGGCCAGTTGTGCCCGGTGGCCGGTCAGCTCCACGAGATCGGACTCCGCCGCATGGCGCACGCCCACGATACGCTCTCGCCGCGCCAGCAGCAGCCCATAGAGACGGTCGGCCAGGGTCAGCGCTTCATCCAGCGATCGCGCCTTCGGCCCGGCCCTCTGCGACCAGCGCATCGAGAGCACCTGAGCGAACGCAGCACGAAGCCGTTCGGATCTCGTCGGTTGCGGCTTGTCCTCCAGCGGCGCCACGGCTTCGTCATTGCGGTCCGCCACCGCCACAACGAGGCTCACCAGCGTCTGCCGGGCGGCCGTCCATGCCTGCGGGATCGTATTGAACCGGGATTTCGCCGGCGCACTTAAGCCGGTCTTGTCGCGTGCAGCGCTGGCAACGTCCTGAGCCGCCTGCTCGATCTGCTGGTCGAGCGCCTCCAGCGCACCGGTGAGGGCCACAAGCTCGCCTTCAATGCCTTTTCCCCTGCCCATCGCGATCCCCGAAGCCGATTCCAACGCCATGAACATAAGGCCGCCGCAGGAATTTACCACGGCGACCTCGAAACTCGGTTCGGTCGGTTCTAGAGGCCGAGTTGCGCCACCGCAGCGTCGAGCCGTTCCTTGGGCTTCTTCGGCATCTTGGCGTTCTTCACCGCATCGAGATTGGCCGGCGTCCCCTCGCCGACGACCACCAGCGCAATCATCCCCATGCCGAAGTGCGGCGTGCACTTGATCACATAGGCACCCTCTTCTTCGACGGTGACGGTGAGCTCCTGGTTGATCTTGCCGGTGAATTCTTCCGTGCCTTCGGGGATCAACCCCTTCACGGCGGCGGCATTATGGCCCTTGTCGACGGGCATGAACCGGATCACGTCGCCGGGCGCGGCCCTGACCGCCGCCGGCTCGAAGACCATGGCCTGGCCGTCGCTGCCTTTGTTCAGCATCTTCACCTCGATCTCGGCGCCGAAGGCGGGCAATGAGAACAATGCGAGGCCTGTCGCGAGAATGAAAGCGGTCTTTGCAGTCTTGAACATGTCTATATCTCCTGACGCGAGCCTTGGGAGGCGTCGCGGCAAGGGAATAGGCGCATCCGGCCGCACCATCTTTGACCGAAATCAAGTCCGGCTCAGATGCAGCGGATTTTGTCCTCCCAGTGGCGACGGCAGAAGGAGACGTATTTCTCGTTGCCGCCGACATCCACCTGCGCGCCCTCCAGCACGACCTTGCCCTCCTCGTCGAGGCGCGCCACCATCGTCGCCTTGCGACCGCAGAAGCAGATGGTGCGCACTTCCCGCAGCTCGTCGGCAATCGCCAGCAGCTCCTGCGAGCCGGGAAACAGCTTGCCCTGGAAGTCGGTACGCAACCCGTAGGCCATCACCGGGATGCCGCAGCGGTCGGCGAGACGCGCCAGCTGCCACACCTGCTCCGGCGCCAGGAACTGCGCCTCGTCGATGAAGACGCAGGCCACCGGCTCGTCGCGGTGCAGGTCGGTGACGAGCGCATGCAGGTCGTCGCTCTCGCGGAAGGGGATGGCATCCGCGCCAAGACCGATCCGGGACGCCACCCGCCCGACGCCGGCGCGGCTGTCGAGCGCGGCGGTCAGGATCACCGTGCGCATGCCGCGCTCATGGTAATTGTAGGACGCCTGCAGCAGCAGCGTCGATTTTCCCGCGTTCATGGTCGCGTAGTTGAAGTAAAGCTTGGCCATGCCGCCGTTCTGCTGCCGACGGCGTCTGAGGAAAAGTCCACAGGAACCTGAAACCACAGAAAAACACCGCAGAAGGTGCATCGGGCGGCCCCCGTTGCAAAGCCGACACGATCTGCCGCCCTCGGGCAAGCTTGCCTCTCCTCCGCATATATTGATAATGACCGGGAACATAAGAACAGGGAGCGCCATGATGCCAATGACCAAACCGTTCAAGATCCTGCTGGCCGGAACCATCTCGTTTCTGGCACTCGGACAGATCGCCTCGGCAGCCGATCCGGAATCCTGCAGCCCCGTCCGCTTCTCCGATGTCGGCTGGACCGACATCACGGCGACCACTGCAACCGCCTCCGTCCTCTTGAAGGCCATGGGCTACGAGACCGACGTCAAGGTCCTCTCCGTTCCGGTGACCTACAGCTCGCTCAAGAACAAGGACATCGACGTCTTCCTCGGCAACTGGATGCCGACCATGGAAGCCGATCTGGCGCCCTACCGCGAGGACAAGTCGGTCGAATCCTACGGTCCGAACCTGACCGGCGCCAAATACACGCTCGCCACCAACGCCAAGGGCGCCGAACTCGGCATCACCGATTTCAAGGATATTGCCGAGCACGCCGAAGAACTGGATGGCCAGATCTACGGCATCGAGCCCGGCAACGACGGCAACCGCCTGATCCTCGACATGGTCGCCAACGACACCTTCGGCCTCAAGGATTTCGATGTGGTGGAATCCTCCGAGCAGGGCATGCTGGCGCAGGTCGCCCGCGCCGACCGCTCCGGTGATCCGATCGTCTTCCTCGGCTGGGCGCCGCATCCGATGAATGCCAGCTTCGACCTCACCTATCTGTCCGGCGGCGACGAGGTCTTCGGCGCAAACTACGGCGGCGCCGAGGTCTATACCAACGTCCGCGCCGGCTACACCGAGGAATGCCCCAATGTCGGAACCTTTGTGAAGAACCTGGAGTTCTCGCTGCCGATGGAAAACGAGATCATGGGCAGCATCCTCAACGACAGCATGGAGGCGGAAGCCGCCGCGACCAAATGGCTGAAAGCCAACCCCGATGCCATCGGCCCCTGGCTCGAAGGCGTCACGACCAGGGACGGCGGCGATGCCATGGCAGCCGTCAAGTCCGAACTCGGCCTCTAAGGCCAATCCGCCCTTGGCTGGAGCCTCACGGCTCCGGCCTCCCTCACCATCCAACCGGGAATGCCGCAAGTGGATTGGCTGACAGATAACAAGATCCCCATGGGACCCTCGGCCAAGTCTTTCGTGGACTGGCTCACCGACAACGGCGCCTGGTTTTTCGACTGGCTTTCGACCGTTCTTTCCTCCGTCATCGACGCCCTTCTGTATGTTCTCCAGACACCCCATCCGCTCATCATCGTCGCGGTGATGACAGCGCTGTCCTGGTGGTTCCGGCGCTCGTTCAGCATCGCCACCTTCACCGCACTCGGGCTGCTGCTGATCATCAACCAGGGCTATTGGGAGGAGACGACGGAAACGCTGGCGCTCGTGCTCGCGGCAACGGCCGTCAGCATGGTGGTCGGCATACCGCTCGGCATTGCCGCTGCCCGCCGCCCCTGGCTCTACGAGATTATGCGGCCGGCGCTCGACCTGATGCAGACGATCCCCACGTTCGTCTATCTCATCCCGGCGCTGATCCTCTTCGGCCTCGGCATGGTCCCCGGCCTGATCGCCACGGTCATCTTCGCCATCCCCTCGCCGATCCGCCTGACCCGGCTCGGCATCGTCTCGACGCCCGAGGCGCTGACGGAAGCCGCCGTCGCCTTCGGGGCAACCCCCGGGCAGATCCTGCGCAAGGTGGAGCTTCCCTATGCGATGCCGCAGATCATGGCCGGCATGACGCAGACGATCATGCTGTCCCTGTCGATGGTCGTCATTGCCGCGCTGGTCGGCGCCAATGGCCTCGGCGTGCCGGTGGTGCGGGCGCTCAACACCGTCAACATCGCCCGCGGTTTCGAAGCGGGTCTCTGCATCGTCATTCTCGCAATCATCCTTGACCGGATGTTCCGCCCAGCCTCGGGAGACGGCACATGACGGACGCAGTCGTCTTCGAAAATATCGATATCGTCTTCGGCGAAAAACATGCGGAAGTGCTGGGCCTCGTCGATCAGGGCAAGAGCCGCGACGAGATCAGCGCCGAGACGGGCATCGTCGTCGGCGTTGCCGATGCCTCCCTGAAGGTCCGCGAGGGCGAGATCCTCGTCCTGATGGGCCTCTCCGGATCCGGCAAGTCGACGCTGCTGCGGGCGGTGAACGGCCTGGCGCCGGTCGCCCGCGGCAATGTCACCGTGATGACCGCCGACGGACCGATCGATCCCTACAAGGCCAGCCGCAAGACGCTGCGCGATCTGCGCATGCACACCGTGTCGATGGTCTTCCAGCAGTTTGGCTTGCTGCCATGGCGCACCGTCGCCGAGAACGTCGGCTTCGGCCTCGAGCTCGCCGGCGTGCCGGAGGCCGAGCGCAAGGCACGGGTTTCCGAACAGCTCGAGCTGGTCAGCCTCGACCAGTGGGCCGACCGCAAGGTCGGCGAGCTCTCCGGCGGCATGCAGCAGCGCGTCGGCCTCGCCCGTGCCTTTGCCACAGGCGCCCCCATCCTCTTGATGGACGAGCCCTTCTCCGCCCTCGATCCGCTGATCCGCACGCGTCTTCAGGACGAGCTGATGGAATTCCAGAGCCGGCTGAAGAAGACGATCCTCTTCGTCAGTCACGACCTCGACGAGGCATTCCGCATCGGCAATCGCATCGCCATCATGGAGGGCGGCCGGATCATCCAGTGCGGCACGCCGCAGGAGATCGTCCGCAATCCCGCAGACCAGTACGTCTCCGACTTCGTCCAGAACATGAACCCCATTGCCATGCTGACGGCGGCGGACGTGATGCGCAACGGCGTGGCGACCGGCGGGCCCGCCTCCGGCGTCTCGGCGACGGCCAACAGGAACACGCCACTCATCGACATCCTCGATGCGCTGGCGCGCCAGCCGGGCACGATCGGGATCGTCGACAACGGCACCGTCATCGGCACCATCAGCGCCGATGACATCATTGCCGGCCTGACGCGCCACCGGCAGCACGCCGGCAAGCCATGACCGAGAAGGCGCAGGACAAGCCGCAGCTCCTGCGGGAGACGGACGAGGAGGCTCGCCGCCTCGCCCGGACCCTGATGCGTGACGCCCGCTATATGGCGCTGGCGGTCCTCGATCCCGCGACCGGCTTTCCCTCTGCCAGCCGGGCACTGACGGCAACGGATCTGGACGGCGTCCCGGTGATTCTCGCCTCGGCACTCTCGGGCCACACCAAGGGATTGCTTGCCGATCCGCGCTGCTCGCTGTTGGCCGGAGAGCCGGGCAAGGGCGATCCGCTCGCCCACCCCCGCATCACGGTTCAGTGCCTGGCAAACGTCGTCGAGCGACCGGGCGAAGCACATGACCGTCTGCGCACACGTTTCCTCGATTTCCATCCGAAGGCGGCGCTTTACGTCGACTTTCCCGATTTCCGCTTTTTCCGCCTGGTTCCGCAGTCCGCCGCACTGAATGCCGGCTTCGGCCGCGCCTATGCGCTCACCTGCCACGATCTCCTGTCGGACGAATCAGTCGACGCATCCGCATGACGAGACCTGCAGCAGGAGTTGCGTCTGGCGGCGGAAACGACATCGGCAGTTGCAGAAAGGCTCTACCATGCCACGAAAAGCGGCTGGAGATTTGCAGACGTCGATCCCTGGAGCTATGATCTGATCTGCGGCAAGCGACGAATCCGCCACGAGTTCAAGACCGCCGCAATGTTCGCAAGTGATGCTTTTCGCAGCATTTCCGCCGCTTGCGTCGGAAATGCTCAGTGGATACCGCCACCCGAAATTTAGGGATATACAAATATATCCGGTGCTTGCTAATCTTTGACTTTAAAAGTTGGGTTTAATGAAGCGCTGCCGCTTCAAGGGGATACTAACCACCATGGATACGATGCCGCTTTCCGAGCACTCGCTTGCCGCTGCTGGCTTGCTGTCTGCAATGGCAAATCCGAAGCGCCTCATGATCCTTTGCTGCCTCGTGAAAACGGAAATGGCGGTAGGAGTCCTGGCAGGACGCGTCGGTCTCAGCCAGTCGGCCTTGTCGCAGCATTTGTCGAAACTGCGCGCGCAGAAGCTGGTCAAGACCCGGCGCGATGCGCAGACGATCTATTACTCCTGCGCCTCGCCTGCCGTTCTGAAGGTCCTCGACTCGCTTGAGGAAATCTACTGCGAGCCCGTCCGCGCCTCCGTCGCTGCTGCCTGATGTTAGCGCTGACATCCGCGGGCTGACGCCGTTCCTGGCACCCCTGGGTGTCGTCATGGGAACGGTCGCGCCGGCATGTCCCGCGACAGATGCGGTCTCTGCTCTGCAGTGCAGTTGACGCGCGGGCCGCCCCTGATAATTTGACCGAACAGTCAAAATGCCGGCAATGACCGGACGGGGAGAATTTCATGTCCAATCGCCTCAACAGCACGCCCAACGATCTGCGCGCCTTCTGGATGCCGTTCACGGCCAACCGCCAGTTCAAGCAGGAACCGCGCCTCTTCGTCGGCGCCAAGGACATGCACTACACCACCCACGACGGCCGCCAGGTGCTCGACGCCACGGCCGGCCTGTGGTGCGTCAATGCCGGCCACTGCCGTCCGAAGATCACCGAGGCGATCCGCGAACAGGCCGGCGAACTGGATTACGCCCCCGCCTTCCAGCTTGGCCACCCAAAGGCCTTCGAACTTGCCAACCGTCTGGTGGATCTGGCGCCCGACGGCATGAACCACGTGCTCTACACCAACTCGGGCTCCGAATCGGTCGAGACGGCCCTGAAGGTGGCCCTCGCCTATCACCGGGTGAAGGGCAACGGCTCCCGCTTCCGCCTGATCGGCCGCGAACGCGGCTACCACGGCGTCAACTTCGGCGGCATTTCCGTCGGCGGCATCGTCTCCAACCGCAAGATGTTCGGCACCCTGCTGACCGGCGTCGACCACATGCCGCATACCCACCTGCCCGCGCAGAACGCGTTTACCCGCGGCGAGCCCGAGCATGGCGGCGATCTGGCCACCGAACTGGAGCGGATCGTCACCCTGCACGACGCCTCGACGGTCGCCGCCGTCATCGTCGAACCCGTCGCCGGCTCCACCGGCGTCCTGATCCCGCCGAAGGGCTACCTGCAGAAGCTCCGCGACATCTGCACGAAGCACGGCATCCTCCTGATCTTCGACGAGGTCATCACCGGCTTCGGCCGCATCGGTGCGCCCTTCGCCGCCCAGTATTTCGACGTCAAGCCGGACATCATGGTCACCGCCAAGGGCCTCACCAACGGTGTCATCCCCATGGGTGCCGTCTTCGTGACCTCCGAGATCCACGACGCCTTCATGAGCGGCCCGGAGCACATGATCGAGTTCTTCCACGGCTATACCTATTCCGGCAACCCGATCGCCGCGGCCGCGGCGCTTGCCACCCTCGACACCTACAAGGAAGAGGGCCTGCTGACCCGCGCCGGCGAGATGGCCTCCTACTGGGAGGATGCCCTGCACTCGCTGAAGGACCTGCCGAACGTCATCGACATCCGCAACATCGGCCTGATCGGCGCCATCGAACTCGACCCGATCGCCGGCGAGCCGACCAAGCGTGCCTTCTCCGCCTTCCTGAAAGCCTATGACGACGGCCTGCTGATCCGCACCACCGGCGACATCATCGCCATGTCGCCACCGCTGATCGTCGAAAAGCACCACATCGACGAGATCTTCGGCAAGCTGCGCGAGATCCTGAAGAGCAACATCTGAGCCTTGCACGGCGCAGGCATTGCGGGCGGTCCCTCGGGAGCGCCCTTTTCTTTGCGGTTCTAGCCACCAAGACCGGCGAGATACACGTAGATCGGCAGGCCGGCGATCAGGTTGAACGGGAAGGTCAGTCCGAGCGACAGGCCGAGATAGAGTTCCGGCCGCGCGTCGGGCACGGCGATCCGCATCGCGGCGGGAACCGCGATGTAGGAGGCGCTGGCGGCGAGCGTGACAAGCAGCGCCGTATTGCCGACCGACAGCCCCACGGCAAGGGCCGGCACGAGCGCAAGCGCGGCGCCGATCAGCGGCATGACCAGCGCAAAGCCGAGAAGGCCCGGCGAAAGCAGCCGCCAGTCCCTGCGGATACCGCCGCCGGCTATTGCCCCGAGGTCGAGCAGGAAGAGGCAGAGCACGCCACGGAAGGGATCGATGACGAAGCCCGAAAGCTCCTGCAGCCCCTGTTGTCCGGTCATGGCGCCGATGGCGAACGCGCCCAGCAGGATCACGATGGTGACGTTGAGAACGACGTCACGAAGCGCCGTTTTCTGGCGATGCTCCGCCAGTGCCGGATCGGCGTCGGGCGCCGGATGGCGCAGGAGGAGCCACAGGGCAGCCAGGATGGCGGGGGCCTCCATCGCGGCCGCCACCGCCACCATGCCGCCGTCGAAGCCGATCCCGAGCCGGATCAGCGCATCACTGCCCGCAACGAAGGTAACGATGGAGATCGAGCCGTAGTGGGCGGCGATGGCTGCCCGGTCCCGCGGTCCGAGCCTTGTCATCGCGCCGAGCAGCGCGTGGCCGAGCAGCGGCATGGCGGCAGACAGGAGGACGCCGATGGCAAGCGCCATGGCAACTTCCGCCGTCAGCCCGTGGGCGCCGACAGACGCCCCGCCCTTGAAGCCGATGGACAGCATCAGGTAGAGCGCCATCATCTTGCCGACGCCTCCGGGAAGCGCGATCTGGCCGCCCGCAAGTGTGGCGAGGAAGCCGAGCGCGAAGAAGAGGACAGGCGCCGACAGAAGGTTCTGTGATGCGAGCGACAGATAGAAGTCCATGGATGATCTCGTACGAGGTCGCGCAGCGCCGCGTCCGGGACAGCAGCGCGTGCATCAGTTGTTCAGGAGGCTGGGTGATCAGGACGACAGGCACCGGGCGCCATAGGCGGAAGCCGACTTCGGGCCGGTCGCGAACATGACTGCGCGGCGAGACCGCCAGCCGGGGCAGATCCCGGCTGGCGGTCGGACACGGGTGGGACTGAGGTCAGGACGTGGCGTTACGGCGCTTGTGTCGCAGACGGTCGGTCACCGGCGCCGTGTTCTCGGCGAGCATGCGCTCGAGCGAAGCGATCTGGTCACGGAGCTGAAGCTTGATCGTCTTCAGTGCTCTGACGCTGACATGATCAGGCTTCGGACGGCGCTGTTCCTCCACCACCCGTGCCTCCACGATCGCATGCCTTGCCTTCAGGGCCTTCAACAGTCGGTTCATTTGGTTCTCCTCTTTGACGACCTCAGAATGCAAAAACTTCCGCAATTGATCAAATTCATTGATTGCATCAACGCCATAGTTTAAAACTATCAAATGCCTTACAGACCCACCGTGAGACAGCTCGAATACCTCGTCATGCTTGGCGAGACCGGCCACTTCGGCGAAGCGGCAAAACGCTGCCATGTCTCGCAGCCCACGCTCTCGGTTCAGATCGCACTCCTCGAACAGCGTCTCGGCTGCGCGCTGATCGACCGCACGCCCGGTCTGGTGGCGCCGACGCCTGCCGGACTGGAGATGATCGCTTCGGCCCGGACGGTGCTGGATACGTTGGACGGCATGGTTGCCGTGGCCTCCGTGAGCCAGGGCGCGCTTGGCGGCCTCATACGCCTGGGAGCCGTCCCAACCTTCGGCCCCTATTTCCTGCCCCGCCTCCTGCCCCGGCTGCACGCCGCCTATCCCGGTC
Organism: Pseudorhizobium marinum; assembly: GCF_000705355.1. Lineage (NCBI taxonomy): Bacteria > Pseudomonadati > Pseudomonadota > Alphaproteobacteria > Hyphomicrobiales > Rhizobiaceae > Pseudorhizobium > Pseudorhizobium marinum. The sequence goes on along the minus strand of NZ_JMQK01000029.1, from coordinate 21,787 downwards.
TCAGGCTGCATATCCGCGAGGAGCGTCCCCTCTTGCTCGAGGAGCAGGTGGCGGATGGCAGCATCCACTGCGGCCTCGGTCCGGCGCCCGCCGCTGGCGACACCTGCGAGTTCTCGGCAATCTGCGAAGAGCGCATCTTTCTCGGCGTGTCGCGCAGGCACCGGCTGGCCGGCCGCGACACGGTTGACCTTGCCTCTCTTGCGGGTGAACAACTGCTGACGCTCGGCCGCGGCCATCGCCTCCTGGACACCGTGCGCGATCTCGCCCGGGTCTCAGGAGCCCATCTCGTTGATGATTACGAAGGCACCAGCCTCGACGCGCTGCGCCAGATGGTGTCCATCGACATGGGCCTGTCGCTCTTTCCGGAACTCTATGTGCGCTCCGAATTTCGAGGCGATCAGGATGTCCATCTCCTGCGCATAGAAGGCTGGCCCGGCGTGCGCACCATCGGCTTCTTCTGGCGCCGGCACAGCGTCAGGGACGCGCACTACCGGCGTCTGGCGGAACTCGGGAAGGCCGCCGCGCGCGAGCTTCTGGGCTGAACCGCCACGGTCGGCAGGTCCTGAGGGCGCCCGCCTTGGCGCCTGGACGCGGAAAAGGCGGCCGTAGCCGCCTCCTCCTCATCATGATGCAAGGCGCTCAGGCCTGGAAGAAGGCCAGCAGATCGGCGTTGATGATCTCCGCATGGGTCGTCGCCATGCCGTGCGGCAGCCCTTCGTACACCTTGAGCGTACCATTCTTCAGGAGCTTGATCGCCAGATGCGCGGAGTCGGCAATCGGCACGATCTGGTCATCGTCGCCATGCATGACCAGCACCGGCACCTCGATCGCCTTCAGGTCCTCGGTGAAATCGGTTTCCGAGAAGGCCTTGATGCAGTCGTAATGCGCCTTGGCGCCGCCCATCATGCCCTGCCGCCACCAGTTGCGGATTGCCCCTTCCGAGACTTCAGCGCCCTCGCGGTTGAAGCCGAAGAACGGACCGGTCGGAATATCGAGGAAGAACTGCGCCCGGTTGGCCGCCAGTGCCGAACGGAAGCCGTCGAACACCTCGAGCGGCAGACCGCCCGGGTTCGCCTCGGTCTTGACCATGATCGGCGGCACGGCACCGATCAGCACGGCCTTGGCGACACGGCCCTCATGGCCGTACTGCGCCACATAGCGCGCAACTTCGCCGCCACCGGTCGAATGCCCCACATGGATGGCGTTCTTCAGGTCGAGGTGGGCAGCCAGGGCCGCGACATCGGCGGCATAGGTGTCCATCTCGTTGCCGGTGTCGGTCTGGCTGGAGCGACCATGGCCGCGGCGGTCATGGGCGATGATGCGGTAGCCCTGGCCGAGGAAGAAGATCATCTGCGCGTCCCAGTCGTCGGCGCTCAGCGGCCAGCCGTGATGGAAAACGATCGGCTGGGCGTCCTTCGAGCCCCAGTCCTTGTAGAAGATCTGCGTGCCGTCCTGGGTGGTGATGAAATTGCTGCTCATGTGCGTGTCCCTTTGAAAGAGTGAGATGTCGCTGCGATGCGCGGTGCCCCATCCCGGAGCATCGCGAAGTGTCTGTCTCCGGGATGTCGACCTGATGACGTTCCGGCTGTTGTTTATCGCGAAATTCCTTATCGCGATAACTAAAAACTAGCGGGTGGCGCAGACTTTGTCCAGAGTTTTATTTATCGCGATATCTTTTTTGTGCTATGGAGACGCTGACACCGCTTCCAGGCTGAAACTGAAAGAACAAGGCATGCCCGATAACGCCGTCTACCCACTGGATGACCAGCTCTGCTTCTCGCTCTACACGGCGCATATCGCCATCAACCGGCTCTACAAGCCGATGCTCGACCGCATGGGCATCACCTATCCGCAGTATCTCGTTCTATCCGCCCTGGGAGAGAACGACGGGATCACCATTGGCGCCATCGCCGAACGGCTGTCGCTGGAATCGAGCACCATCACCCCGCCGGTCAAGCGCCTGGAGCAGGCGGGCCTCGTCCAGCGAATGCGCGGCACGGTCGACGAACGACAGGTCCATGTGTCTTTGACAGAGGCGGGCCGGGCGCTGATCCGCGAGAGCAAATGTCTCGGTGACTCGCTGATGGAGCGATCCGGCATGACGAAGGCCGAATTCTCGGCCTTCAATCACCAGATCCGCACCTTCACCGAGGCTGTCCGCACGGAAACCTGACGAGCAGTCCGAAAGCCCGTTTATTCCGCGTAGATCATCTTGCGGCTCATGCCGCCGTCAAGCGTCAGCACCTGGCCCGTCATGAAGCCGGCGGAAGCGAGATAAAGCATGGCCTCGGCCACGTCGCGCGGCCGCCCGACGCGCCCGGCCGGATGCTGCTCGTGATCGACGGGCCGCAGGTCCTCCTCGCCGGAAATCCAGCCCGGCGCGATCGCATTCACCCGGATCTTCGGCCCGAGGCTGACCGCTAGCGCATGCGTCAGCGCCACCAGCCCGCCCTTGGAGGCGGCATAGGATTCCGTTTCCGGTTCCGACATGAAGGCCCGCGTCGAGGCCATGTTGACAATCGAGGCGCCCTCGCCCATCAGCGGCACCGCCGACCGGGTCATCAGGAAGGCACTGGTCAGATGGCTGTCGGTGACGCGCCGCCAGTCGGTCAGCGAAAGCTCGGAAATCGGCCCGTTGGACGGCCCGGCAATCCCGGCATTGTTGACGAGGAGGTCGAGGCTGTCCCAGCCGAGCTCCTCGAAGGCGCCGGTCACGGATGTCTCGTCGCCCACGTCGCAGTGGATCTGGCGGACACCTTCCGGTCCCTGCTCGACGTCGAAGGACGCCACCTCGTAACCCTGCTCCGCAAGAGCCGAGCACAACCCTGTGCCGATGAGGCCGGCACCGCCTGTGATGATCGCGCGTTTCATCCGGCCGGAAATAGGAGCGTGTCCCGATCTGTCCAGCGATGATGCGATCCTTTTCGATCACATCACCGTCCACGGGCTTAAGCGCGGATGAGAATGCCTGCTTCGGTCGCCGCGGCCACGAAGGCCTGGCGCGCTTCCTCCGGCTTGCGCTTCCCCTCGATCACGCCGGTACAGGCGGTCACGGCAAGGTCGAGGGCAGGCCCCTCCTCGATCGGCCAGTCGTCGATCAGCGCCCAGGCGGCAGCCTGCAGCGTGACGATGGCGGTTTCGGCAGGCGGCTCTCCGATGGAGATGACGACGGGATCTTTCCAGGATGGACTCATGACGCCACTTTAGCCGAACAGTCGTCATCATCCTATGCCCAATTCGCGGCCTGCCGAGCCTGTTTCGTCGCAGGTGACCTCCGGTGGATCCGGCCTCCGGCGGCTCATCGCTGACACGAGACAGCTGGCAACGAGACGCCGGAGGCACTGGCCAGGTCCGCCGACTTGGCCTCGTGGTTCAAGATCGCGCCGGAGGCATGACCAGATCGCGCGCGATCCGCCATGCCTGGCCACGATGCCGTTTCTGAACACGGCTGATCTCCAGGCGTGTCAGCCCGATATCCGCCAGGAGATAATCCGGCATTTCGCCCAGCGCCGCATAGTCGCGTCGGGTTCGGATGTACCGGGCAAGCGCCAGGAGTACCCGGTAAGGGAAGGAAGCCGTGCGGCTGGCGAAGCGATGGAGATGCTGCGCCTCGCGGAAGCTGCCCTCCGCAGTGATGGGTCTCATCGTCATCGGTGTGGTCCTTGTGGATCATTGAATCGACTTTTCGGCACGATGATCCTCACCGGCCAGCGTCGATGACGCTCTCTTCGAGGCGTCTGCGACAGCGGCGGATCTCGTGCGACGGGAGGTGTTTGACTGCCGGAAGGACTGGAGGAACCTTCCGGCAGTCTGAAGCGGCGCTGGAGCACGGCGTCCTGCTGAACCGCCAGCCCTTCGAAGCGCAGGTTCGAACGAACCCCGTCGTTACGCAGCCTTGTGCTGCAGCGACACGGCAGAGCCTGCCGTGCCCCTCTGAACCGCGCGCTGAAGATCAGCAAACCCGGTTGCCTCGAGCACGCTTCGCATCACCGGATCCGGGACGTTGACGAGAAACTCGCTGTGCCGGTTTCGCATCAGTCGCGCACCGACGACCAGCCCGCGGATCCCCGCGCGCGTCAACGACGTTGCACCCGAAAGATCAACCAACAGGTGCGTGCAGTCGGAACGGATCGCCGCATTGACGGCATCATGGAGCCGACCGGCGGCAAAGCGATCGACGGCGCCGGCAATCTCGATGATGAGGGTGTCGCGGAGCCTCTTGAAATTGACATGCATGGTTGTGTTTCCTTCACCTGATCGCCGAAGCTTTTCGCATCCATCCGCCACCGGAGCGGCGGTCTTGGCGGTGCTTCGTGTCGTTCGTTTCCTCGTTAATGCAGAGTCACGCGCACCGGCGTGATCTGCCGGATGCCGCCGAAGCCGGTCATCCGTGGTTTTTCCTCCAGCGCGATGCTGGAGAAAGCGGCCGAGAGCGCACTCAGCGCTTCCTGCAGTTCGAGCCGGGCCAGCATTTCGCCGATGCAGCGATGCGGCCCGAGACCGAAAGCGGTGTGCAGGCGGGGATGATCTGTGCGCTCGATATTGAAGACATCCGGATCGGCATAAAGCTCTGGATCGCGCATCGCCGACATGATGCTGACACGCAGCATGACCCCCGGTGGCACGGCAATGCCGCCCACTCCGACCGGCCCGAGGGTGAAGCGCGGCACCGACGCCACTGCCGGCTCGTAGCGAAGTGCTTCCGCGACGGCGCCGGCTGCAAGATCCGGATTGGCACGAAGTGCGGCCCATTGCTGCGGATGCTGGGCCAGAAGCGCAACCAGCGTCGGAAAGGCCACCCTTGCCGTATCCGTGCCGCCGATGACGATCGTCATCACCTGATGCACCAGGTTCTCGAAGGGGATCATCGGATCGACCTTCCAGCTCGAGGCCAAGGCGGAAAGGAGATCCTGCTGAGGGCGTGCCAGGCGGCGACGAAGGTGTTCCTCGATATAGTGATAGAGCCCTTCAGCCGCAGCCTCGATACGCTCATGATCCGCCAGCGGATAGATTGGCGAGACGGCACGGGCCAGATTGTTGGCATGAAGAACGAAGGTATCGACTTCCGATTCCGGAAGGCCGAGGATCGAGGCGATCATGAGGGCTGGCAGGCGCGCCGCCATCTGCTCCGAGATGTCGACGGTTTCACCGCGCGGCAGTCGTGCGACCATGGCATCCGCAACCGCACGAATTTTGGGCTGTGCCGAGCGCATGCTGGCGAATGCGAACGAACGCGCAAACAGGCTACGCTTGGCACGATGCGCCTCGCCGTTGCTGAACAGCATCGTGTCTTTCATCAGCCTCGACGTGAAGCCCTCGGGAATACGGGTCAGGTGCACATAATCCGCACCTTCAATCTGCACGGTGCGTGGATCGTTCAGCAACGAGAGCACATCCGAGGCCCTGAGCGCCATGAAATGGCCCTCGCCCAGCTTAATGACCGGATGATCTTCGCGCAGTGCTGCAAATCGCGCATGCGGATCGTCCATCAGCTGGAATGGATCGACCACGAGCGGGGTTTGCGCGGGTGTCGATGCGTGTAGGTTCATGGTCATGCTCCATCGGCAGACCGCAGCGAATTTCAGTCGGAGCTCAGTCTGAGCTGCCCGATTGCCACGATGCATTGTTTCGAGTGACGCCCATGTCTTCGGCTACCGTTGTTGTCACCGTTGTCACCCAGGTGGTATTGATAGCGGAGTTCGTTGAATCGTCATTTCAATACATCAGAGTGGGCTAATTAATGCCGGAAGAAGTCCGGATATCGCTGCTTGGCGAGTTACGCGTCACACTTGGAGATCGCGAAGTTGAACTTCCGGCATCCAGGAAAGCGCGCGCGCTGTTGTCGTTTCTTGTTGCAACCGGACGACCACATCGCCGGGAGCGGCTGTGCGAACTGCTGTGGGATGTGCCGGATGATCCAAAGGCTGCCCTGCGCTGGGCACTGACCAAGCTTCGAAAGATCGTCGATACGCCGGACCGCTCCCGTATTGTCGCCGACCGCGAGCGGGTTCACTTCGACCTCGAAGGGACGCAGGTGGATATTCGCGACATCCACGCCGCATTGCGACCGGATGCCGAACCGGTTGAATCGATGCGGCTGGAAGCGATGGCGCAGGAACTTTCGCTTGTCCTGCTCGACGGGCTCGACGGCGCCGGCGACGACCGGTTCGACGCTTGGCTCGTCGCCGAACGCGAGGATGCCGAGGCCGCACGCGCCGAGGTGCTGAAGCGGCTGGCAAAACTCCCCCATGCGACCTCGGCCGCCGCACAGAAATGGCTACGGCTCTGGCGCGAGGTCGACCCGGAAAACGCCGGAGCCTTCGAACGATCCGCAGCCGAGGCCGCGCGGGTCGCGGCAGCCGTTGTCGCCAGTCCGCAAGCCTCACCTGAGCGACAGCAGAGGCCACCGCGCATCACCGCCAGAAGCCGGGCGCTTCGCAACCAGCGCATCGGCTTTTGCGACATTCCCGATGGCACCAAGATCGCCTATGCGACGATCGGCACCGGGCCGCCGCTGCTGAAGGCCGCCAACTGGCTCAACCATCTCGAGTTCGATTGGTCGAGCCCGATCTGGGGCCGCAGCTTTGCCGCCATTGCCCAGCAGCGCACCTTCATTCGCTATGACGAGCGCGGCTGCGGCCTTTCCGACTGGGAGGTGAACGACCTGGGCTTCGACGCCTTCGTCGAGGATCTGGAGGTGGTGGCGGACAAGTTGAAGCTCGAACGCTTCCCGCTGCTCGGCATTTCCCAGGGCGCCGCCGTGTCGATCGAATATGCTGTGCGCCATCCCGAAAGGGTGAGCGGCCTGATCCTGGTCAGCGGCTATGCCGCCGGCTGGCGTCATACCGCCAGTGCCGAGGAACAGGCTCGGCGCGAAGCGGTGCTGACGCTGACGGAGCTCGGCTGGGGCACCGACAATCCCGCCTATCGCCACATCTTTTCCAAGACCTTCATGCCCGATGCCAGCGCCGAAGACCTCGACTGGTTCGACGAATTCCAGCGCCAGACGACGTCGCCTAGGAACGCCGCCCGATTCCAGGATGCCTTCGGCTACATCGACGTCCGCCATCGGCTGGCCGAAGTCCGGGCACCGACGATTGTTCTTCACAGCAGGCACGACCAGCGCATCCCGCTGGAGCTCGGCCGCGCACTGGCCTCGGGCATTCCCGATGCCCATTTCGTGCCGATCGACAGCCGCAATCACATCCTCGTCGACAAGGAGCCGGCCTGGTCAACGGCGCTTGAAACCGTCGCCCGCTTCCTGATCGAAAAAGGCATCTAGCGCTCGCCCTCGTAGCGCCTTCCCCAAACGGCAGCAGGCACAAGGGTTTCCCCTTCTCTGCTCGTCGGGATAGAGTTTCCCGAAGCAATGGATTCGGAGATCGATGATGAGCAACCGCCTTGAACGGCTGATCGACCAGGGCACCGGCCGCATCCCGGCCGACATCGTCTTGAAGGGCGCACGCTTCTTCGACCTCGTCACCGGCGAGCTCGTCGCCTCCGACATCGCCATCTGCGGCGACCGCATCGTCGGCACTGGCGGCAGCTATGTGGGCGACGCCGAGATCGATGTGACCGGCAGGATCATCGTCCCCGGCTTCATCGATACCCACCTGCACATCGAAAGCTCGCTGGTCACGCCGCATGAATTCGACCGCTGCGTCCTCCCCTACGGCGTCACCACCGCCATCTGCGATCCGCACGAGATCGCCAATGTGCTGGGCGAAGAGGGCATCCGCTTCTTCCTCGATTCGGCTGAGCAGACGATCATGGACATCCGCGTCCAGCTCTCCTCCTGCGTGCCGGCGACCCATCTGGAAACCGCCGGCGCCGATCTGCCGATCGAAAAGCTCCTGCCCTTCCGCAGCCACCCGAAGGTCATCGGTCTGGCCGAATTCATGAATTTCCCGGGCGTCATCCACAAGGATCCGGGCTGCCTTGCCAAGCTCGACGCCTTCTGGGGTGACCACATCGATGGCCACGCGCCGCTGCTGCGCGGCAACGACCTGAACGGCTACCTGTCGGCGGGCATCCGCACCGAGCACGAATGCACGACGGCGGACGAAGCCATGGAGAAGATCCGCAAGGGCATGCATATCCTGGTGCGCGAAGGCTCCGTCTCCAAGGATCTCCACGCCCTGATGCCGATCATCACCGAGCGCCTGTCACCCTTCCTGGCGCTCTGCACCGACGACCGCAACCCGCTCGACATCGCCGAACAGGGCCACCTCGACTACATGATCCGCACCGCGATCGCCCATGGCGTCGAGCCGCTGGCGATCTACCGGGCCGCCTCCATCTCCGCCGCCCGCGCCTTTGGCCTGCGCGATCGCGGCCTCGTCGCCCCCGGCTGGCGCGCCGACCTCGTCGTCCTCGACAGTCTCGAAAGCTGCAAGGCCGAGATCGTCTTCTCCGCCGGCCGCCGCGTCACCGACGAACTCTTTGCCACCCGCCGGCCGGTCGCCCCGGTCGGGCTCGACAGCGTCAAGGCGCGTCCCGTCCAGGCCATGCACTTCGGCGTGCCCTTCAGCGAGAACGAAACGCCGGTGATGGGCGTCATCCCCGGCAAGATCATCACCGAGCACCGCCGCTTTCGCCTGCCGGCCGCCGGCAACCAAGCCGGCGTCGATCTCGACCGCGACATCATCAAGGTCGCCGTCATCGAGCGCCACGGCAAGAACGGCAACCACGCCAACGGCTTCGTCCAGGGTTTTGGGCTGAAGAAGGGCGCCATCGCCTCCACCGTCGGCCACGACAGCCACAACATCTGCGTCGTGGGCGTCTCGGAGGACGACATGGCGCTCGCCGCCAACCGCCTCGGCGAGATCAAGGGCGGCTTCGTCGTCGTCGAGGATAGCAAGGTGACGGGCGAGATCGCCCTGCCGGTCGCCGGCCTGATGAGCCTGGAACCCTACGAGGTGGTGCGCGACACGCTGCACGACCTGCGCCAATGCGCCTATGCGCTGGGCACCACGCTGGAAGAACCCTTCCTCCAGGTCGCGTTCCTGCCGTTGCCGGTCATCCCCCACCTGAAGATTTCGGACAGGGGCATGGTGGATGTGGACAGGTTCGAGTTGATCGGGTGAATGGCTACGCCTTGTCGCCCTGGGGCTTGGTCCAACCTTCGGGCAATTCGTCGCCGTTCATGGGCGGATTGCCGGGGACGCTCTCCAGTGCCTTGCTGAAGTCGTCTGGCGTGGCATTCGCTGTCCGCTTGCCGAGAAATTCGGCAGCGGTTTCGACCGCACCGACTTTCTGGGCAACGGCTGAGGCGATCCACTGATTGAGCGACACGCCGTCCTCCTTGGCCAGTCGGGTAGCGGCAGCCTTGATGGAAGCAGGAAGCTTCAAGGGATAGGTATTGCTGCTCATGTCCTCAGTTCCTCCAACAACTCCTTCGGCCTCATCACGCGAAGTCCAAACTCGTCCTTCGCCTGCGCAAAGTCTCGAACGTTATGCGTCACCAGAGCATCGGCTCGCCCGTTTACAGCCGCTTCAAAGACAAGCTCGTCCTTCGGATCGGACAGCTTTGGCCGCCAACGGTAACGAACGTCGATCATCTCCGCCAAGGTCAGAAAACCCGCCAACGCTCTGTCCACTTCGGTTGATGTCATACCATGAACAGCAGCTTGTTCCTCGCGCTTGAGCACAGCCTCATACTCGAGATACAGAGCGACGGTGACGATTGGCATGATCTGACGGCTCGCCACGATTTGAAGAACCGCGAAGGACGCACCTTCACGGCTCCGGAAGCCAGCCGCCAAAACATTCGTGTCAAGCACAACGCGCTTCATTGAAGCTGAAGATAATACATCCCCTGGGGGGGTATCAATCCGCCCCAACTCACCCCCGCACCAACTCCATCCCCGCGTGATAAAGCACGTCCTTGCGGAACTCGCCATCGGCGAGGAAACCTGTGTCGTCCTTGTAGTCGATGTGGTTGCCGTTCACGCGGTACTCGCCCGTATAGGCCCGCTCCCGGTTGCCGCGCGCCTCGATATAGCGGCCGTTGGCCAGAAGCTCGTGGCGGATGTGCTCGTCCTTGGTGATCCAGAGGCCGACATAGGGGTGGTTGCTCATGGAGATCTCCTGCTGTTGCTCGCCGGCAAAGGCCGTGACCGCGACGATGAAAACGAAGGCCGCCGTGATGGCGACCAGCGCGATGTGCTTGGAACCGGCCCGCTCAGCCATTCATGTACTTCCGGCGCAGCGCCTGCTGGCGCCGCTTGGCGAGGGCGCCGCAGAGGTCACCGGCAAACCGCCTGGCCATCCGCAGAGGCAGGCTGGCGAGCCAGCGGAAGGGGCTTTCGAGTAAACGCTGGAAATTGTCCATCACCATCTCCATTTCTGTCCGGGTTGGCTCGTTCGGACGAGACGGTATATGGGCGATCAACAGCAACAGGCGGTAGACCGAAGCTCCGAAGTGATTGCACGATCCTCCAGAACATCAAGATTACGCTTTCCCTGAAGCCGGCACGCGCGTACAAGACCTACGTCACATACCCCGAAAATTTCGGAGATTCAGATGCTCGCCACCCCAACGGCTCTGCCGCAGCTCGATGAGCTCGCCGCCATCGTTGCACAAAACACCAGGGACGACGGGATCTTCGACACGGATATCCCGCGCCTGTCGCTGATCCGTTTCTCCACGACCACGCAGCCGCTCCAGACCTTGCAGCACCCGGCCCTCTGCATCATCGTGCAGGGCTCCAAGCAGGTGATGCTGGCCGACGAGATCTATGTCTATGGCCCGGCCCGGCATCTGGTGGTCTCCGTCGACCTGCCGGTGAGCAGCCAGATCATCGAGGCGAGCCCAGACAAACCCTATCTCTGCATCCGCCTCGACCTCGACCTGCCGGCGCTCGGCACGATGATCATGGAAGTCGCACCGCCGGCAGCCGAGCCCGCCGGCATCTGCTCGAAGGCGATCTGCCTCGCCGAGACCTCGCCGCAGTTCCTCGAGTCGGCGCTGCGCCTGCTGCGCCTCCTCGACAGCCCCGACGACATCGCCTATCTGGCGCCGCTGGCCGAGCGCGAGCTGATGTACCGCCTGCTGCGCGGGCCGCAGGCCCACAAGGTGCGCCGCATGCTGATGCCCGACAGCCGGCTGCAGCAGGTCAACCGCGCGATCGCCTGGATCCGCCAGCACTACGCCGCACCCTTCTCGATCGAGCAGCTTGCGGCGGAGGCGCGCATGAGCCCCTCCTCGCTGCACCAGCATTTTCGCGACGTGACGGCGATGAGCCCGCTGCAGTACCAGAAGCAGCTGCGCCTGCAGGAGGCCCGCCGCCTGATCCTCGCCAACGCCTATGACGCCGCAACCGCTGCCCAGCACGTCGGCTATGACAGCCCCTCGCAGTTCAGCCGCGAATACCGCCGCCTCTTCGGCGCCCCGCCCATCCAGGACGTGACAAGGCTCAAGCAGGAGCCGGGACGCTATGTCGAGGCCTGAGGGGGAAGCGGAGGCGCTGCCTCGCGTCGCAGGCTTTCTCCCAACGGATTACGGCGACTTTTGCGGAGGGGCCTTTCCCCTCTCCGCCTTCCACACCAGTCCGGCGGCAAACAGCGGCAGCCAGGCGAGGATCGGCTGCAGCGGCAGGCGCAGGCCATGGTAGAGCCACTGCCACGGAGAGACCGAGGTAGCGCCTAGCGCGTCGATGGCGTGCTTGATGTTGGCGGGAAAGACGCCGACGGCATAGAGCGCCAGGCCGACAGCCGCGTAGCTGCGAACGGCGGGAACCAGCAGACCGATGGCGCCGGCGATCTCGCTGACGCCTGTCAGGGCAATAACCGCCTCGGGCTCCGGCACCCAGGATGGGGTGATGCCGAGAAACGGTTCGGGCACGGCCAGGTGCAGGACGCCCGCGAGGCCGTAGAAGCCCGCGAGCGCCAACCGGCACCGCACGCGCCAGCGTTCCAGGCGGGCCGTCCGCGGCAGGACATTGTTATGTGTTCCCGCCATGGCCGCCCGGCTGCTCCTCTCGGCAATTGGAAGCCGGCTTTACCCGGCCGTCGCTTCCTCGCGCACGTCGTCGAGAAGAAGATGCACCACGACATATTTGATCGTATAGCGCGCACCGCTGTCGGACGTGGCTTCCACCGTGCCACCATCGGCCGGATGCCAGGCGTGGTAATGGGGATTGTTGGTGATCAGGGTCACCGCCTTGCCTGCGTATTTGCCGTCCAGCCGGTAGCGGGCCTCGGCCAGCGGCCAGATGCGCTGGTAGTCCTCCTGCGTCACGCGCACCCGCAAGGCGGGCCGATGGGTCTCTTCCGGGTGGCCTCGGCCCGCCCGCTCCGACACCGGAACATCCAGCATCACCTCCTCGGCATCATCCAGTAGCGATCGCAGTTCCGCAGGCCACGCACGTCTCATCGATGTCTCCTCCACACCCGTCTCCTCGGGTCTGGGAAATGTAACCTGACGCCGCTGTCGAAGCAAACGGCCGGGGGTGCCTTCTCGCTTGCTGCAGGGAACGCGATCCTTTCGCAGCCATTCAGGCTCGTATCTGACGCGTTCATGGAGCATGGTGTGATCGAGCGAAACCGGATTGCGATTGTGGGCTTTGTCGCCACGGCCATCACCTTCGGCCCTGGACGCATGGCATACGGCATGTTTCTTCCTCAGTTGAAGGAGGAATTCGCCTTCAGCGCCGGCACGGCAGGCGCCATCGCGGGCCTGGGCTTCGCAGCCTTTCTTCTGGCCCTGTTCGTCACCGGCTCGCTGACGCCCCGCTTCGGCCCGCGCTTGCCACTTTTGATCGGAGGGGGCTTTGCGGTCGCCGGCTTTGCTCTCACCGCGCTCGCTCCTGGAATGGCCGTGTTGAGCCTCGGGGTCGCCTGCGCCTCTGCAAGTGCCGGCTTTGCCTGGACGCCTTTCAACAGCATGACGCAGCAGGCGGTACCGGAGCAGTATCGCAGGCGCGTCCTGTCGATCGTCAGCACCGGAACGACCTTCGGGATCATCGCCGCCGGGTCCTGGCGATGGGCATAGCTGCCGGGGGATTGTCGTGGCGGATCGCCTGGGCGGCGTTCGCCGCCATCGCGCCCATCGCCGTGGTCCTTCCGATGCTGCTCCTGTCGAAGCAGGATGGCTTCGAGTATGGACGCCGCATAGACATCCGAAAGGAGTTTTCGGGGCTTCGCCGCCGTGAGGCCGTTCCCCTCTACGGCCTCGCTCTCTCCTTCGGCGCCACGAACGGCACCTATCTCTCCTACTGGATCGAACACATCAGCCAGTCCGGCGGCCTCCCCGGCGTCCCTTCCGAGCTGATCGGTCCCGTGCTGTTCATCGCCTTCGGCCTGGCGGGCTGCCTCGGTCTCTTCACGGGCGATGTCGTCGAAAGGCGTGGCCTGCGGATGGTGCTCCTGGTCCTGTTCTCCGGGTCGGCTGCCTCTTTGCTGCTTCTGGCTTTCCTGCCGGGCAGCTGGGCGGGCACCCTTGCTTCCGCCGCCCTGCAGGGGATCTGCGTGATGTGCCTCAGCGCGATCTACTCCTTCTGGAGCCAGCGCCTCTTTCCCAACATTCCCGCCGAAAGCTTCACGGCCGTCCTCATGCTCTATGCCGCAGGCAGCGTCATTGCCCCACCGGTGGCAGGCCAGCTCGGCAGCGCCCTGGGGCTCGGTCCGACGCTTGCCCTGTTCGGCGCCGTGTCGATCGGCTCCCTGCTTCTGGTTCGCCGGGTTGAAGAGGCGCCTTGAAAGCCTGTCCGCTCAGGCCGACGGGCGTCTTCCGCTTCGCCAAAAAGGGGTAGATTACCGGCGTGGCGCGTCACAGGAGATGGAAACCAGCTCCAGTTCCTGACCTCCGACCGACACCACGTCTCCCACGCGCTTTCCCGAAAGCTGTCTTGCAACGGGAGACACATAGGAAATGGTGCCGGCCTTGGGATCGGCTTCATCCTCGCCGACAATCCGGTAGGTCTGCACCCTCCCGTCCTCGCGTGAAAACGTCACGGTGCTTCCAAAGGCAACCATCTCCGCACCCGCCGGGGCAGGCACAACCTGGGCCGTGCGGACCCGTTCCGTGAAATAGCGCAGATCGCGCAGAGGCCCTGCCGCCTGCCGCCGTCGTTCGTTCACGTCCTCGATGGCGTTGGAAGCCTGATGCGCCTCGCGAGCCTCCTCCAGCTGCCTCTTCAGTGCCTCCAGCCCCGCCTCCGTCACCAGATTGGGATGGGGGGAGACGGGACGGTCGGGCAGCAGGGTTTCTGCAGCCGTTTCCGCACTCTCTTCCTTCACGAAGGCGACACTCATTTCCAATTTCCCTGTTCTGACAAATGCTTCTCGCCCGACTGACCATCGACCTCAGACCCGACGCCTGCTTAACGCGTGGAAGAGCCCTGGTATCCATCGTTGCCACGTCCCGAGACCGGGATCGCGAGCCGAAGGCGCATCTCCTACCGGAGAAGCCCGTCCATATCGAAGTCTTCCCAGCCGCGTAGCGTGACAGCCGGATCCTCGGGGTCACGGGCGGGCTTTTTCGAAACCTTCTGGGCCTTCTTCAGCGACCGCGTCAGTTTCGCCTTGTAGGCCGCCTCTCGCCGTTTCTCCGCTTTCGCCTCGGCGTCCTGCTCCCGCCATTCGTCGACGGCGCCCCGATCCAGAAGGTCTTCCACCACTTTCGGATCGAAGACATGGAAAGTGATCCGGCGGGCGCGACCGTTCAACCGGACCGTCCGGGTCCCCGCGCTCGGCAGCCGTCCGTCCGCGAGCCATCGGTGGCGCTCGCTCGTCTTGATCGTCAGGATATCCTGGATCTCGCGGGGGATGACGGGCAGCGTCTCGACCTCCGCCATCACCTTGTTGATAACGGCGACCGAGGCGGTGAACGCAGCCTTCTCGCTGACCGGCATCGCAAGCGTCAGGTCGTTCCCTTCGAGAACGACCGACTTCTTGACGGTTGCCGGAAGCCTTGCCTGGATTTCCTGCAAAATCCCCTTGGCCCGCACGAACGAGCCGAGCGTGGCCGCAGCCGACAGCGTCCATGTCCTCAAGAGTTCGATCTCGGTCTTCGCGGCTTTCGGCATCGGCGTTAGATGGGATGGACAGGCATCCAGGTCAACAATGCCTTTGCCAACCTGAGATAAATGCAACAGCAGGATCGCATCGTCCTGCGGCGGCTTGGCGCCAAAAGGAGACATGCGCTTGTGCCGAAAAGATACCGCGTGTCTCCATCGAAAGACTTGGTTGGCCTCTATTCAGCCAATGCCTTCACGCCCAACTGCGTCCTCGTCGCTTTCCGTTGGACGAAGATGATCCCCACGATGGTCATGCCACCGCCAACGAGATGGTAGACATGCAAGGTCTCTCCGAGAAAGACAGCGGCGAAGATGGCGGTCAAGATCGGGATCAGGTTCATGAAGATTGCCGTCCGCGCTGCCCCCAGATGCTTGACCGCTGACATCCATACGAATGGGGCAAGAATGGAGCCAGGAATCGCCGCATAAAGGACCATGGCCGTGTTAGACATGTTAAAAGTCGATGGTGCTGACATTAGGTAGGCTGGGATGAGTAGCACCACCGCCACGCAGATCTGGACGTAGATGGACGTCCAGATTGCCAACGGAACAGCCCAGCGCTTGAGAAGAATCCCATAACCGGCATAGGCGAGCACCGCGATCAGCATGATCGCATCTCCACGGCCCACGCCTTGCGATAGGAGGCGCGATGGATCGCCCTGACCCAGCACAACGAAGATTCCGAAAAGGGAAACAAGGCCGCCAAGCATCGCAAGGCTGGATGGTCTGTCGCCCAGGAAGACGATGCTCAGGATCAGGGTCAGCAGTGGAACAAGCGACAGCATGATCGCTATGTTGGTTGCCGAGGTGAACGCAGCCGCATAATAGCCGAGCCCCTGACATGCGGCCATGCCGAGCAGGCCCAGAACGATAAGTTTCGGAAGTAGGCCGCAACTGTTCTGCGGTGACGCCAAAAGTCGCGCCCAACGATCGGCGACAAGATGACCAGGGCAATAAACCAGCGCTCGAAGGCGATGGCGCCTGGCGCAATCGCGCCTGCTGCGAGCTTGCTGACGATCGTGTTTCCAACCCAGATTAACACCGCGAGCAGAGCGAATAGGAGATATTTGATAGGCACAAGAAGCCTCCTTTGCTGAGAAGGCTTTTGCTACCAAATGTCTGAACATCGATATATAGCGATAAAAGGACATTCAACAATTGCGATAGGACGGTTCATGAAAACTGAAATCCCGCCCGGAGAGACGCCGTCGCCCCTCTCATTCAGGACGGAAAACTACAAGGCCGGATCTGTCTTTAAAGAAAGACGACAGCCTTGGTGCAAGGTGGGTTACGCCGTGAAGGGCGTGGTTGAAGCGAAAGTGGAGGGCAGGCGATTTCTCTGTCCGCCACACTATGCCACGTGGATTCCTGCCGATGCCTTGCACGCATGCCATACTCGCGAGAACGTTAAATTCGTGTCGATCTACATCGACCGCGCCCTTTGCACCAATATGCCGGAAAGACCCTGCACGCTCGCGCTCAGCCCTTTGATCAAGGCTATCCTCGCCGACTTCGCCGATCGTGGGATTACGGTACCCGAGACTGATCCCGACCGGCGGCTTGCCTTCGTTCTGGTCGACCAGTTGCTCAAGGCTCCAAGGCGGGAGAGCTTTCTACCCATATCGGACGATGAACTGCTCCGTCCCGTCATCAATGCACTCCAGGCAAATGCAAGCGATCGGAAGTCCCTCGCAGAATGGGCGCGGTCTCTCGGCACTACGGAAAAAACCTTGTCGAGGCGGTTTCAGGGACAGCTTGGAATATCGTTCAACGAATGGCGCCAGAGGCTGAAGCTGGTCGCTTCACTTTCGCTCATCGAAGATGGTAAATCGGTTCAATCGATCGCGAACGAACTGGGCTACAGCAGCGCGTCGGCGTTTATTGCCATGTTCAGAAGACAGACGGGAACTAGCCCGACACATTTGGCGACCATGACGACCAGCCACAGTGTCTCCAATCCTGAAGGTTGACCTAAAACTAGGTTGTCCGCCTCGGTCCGACTGCCGTCAGGGCGCGGAAGCGCCAAGAGCGGCCATCAGTCCTGCCACGCGGCGTTCTGTAACACGACCCTGTAACCGTCCGGGTCTTCGAAGGTTTTTCCATTCCGCTCCCAATAGGGGTTGAAGGACGGTACGGGTGAGAAACCAGAAGCCACCATGCGCGCGACGGATGTATTCCATTCAGCCTGATCAGGAAGGAAGAAGACAATCAGGTTCTCTTCGGTCGGAGCGCGACCGACTGCGGGCCCAATCTTCTTCGTGAACTCGAAATGATACGGCACCCCGGGCTGCCCCACCATGATGCCATCGAAGCCATCATGTCCCGAGAACGCGTAAAGCAAATCCATGCCAAGGCCATCGCAGTAGAACTTGCGCAAAGCCTCCAGGTCATCAGTTGGCCGCGCCACACGAATTGTCAAAGGCTGCACTTTTCAAGCTCCTGAGCTTCCCTTCTCCCGGGAGTTACAAGTCCAAATGAGGCGTCATCAAGCGATCGATGGCGGCTTTGGGCCGACTGCTGTTATGGCGCAGAAGCGCCAGGAGGAGACACAGGGACGCTGTCAGCGACGATTGTCCGTGTTGTCATAGCGCAGCGCCGCTGCCTCGACCTTGTCGCCGTTGGCCGCTGCCCACAAGCACAATGCTTCAAAAGGCTCCCGCAGGGAATGACCGAGTGGAGTGATCGCATATTCCACGCCGATCGGCTGCGTTGGGAGGACGGTTCTCGTTACAAGGCCGTTCCGCTCAAGCCTCTTCAGGGCATCGGCCAGAGCCTTGTGCGTGATCCCGTCGAGACGCCGCTTCAGTTCGTTGAACCGCGCAGGTTTCGGACAGATCACGGTCAGTATCAGGATCGTCCATTTGTCAGCGATCTTGTCGAGCACCGGTCGAACCTGCGCCATGTTGCAAAGCGCGCGATGAGAAAGGGCTTCCAGGTCAGTATACTGGTCCATATCTAGGCTATTCCAGGTGCGTAATTGATATCAGGTATCCAGGTTATATCATGGCGAGACCATTCAGTGAAAGGATTTACGATGGCTCGCATGAATAACAAAGTGGCTTTGGTCGTGGGCGGCGCGAAGGGGATCGGCTTGGCGATTGCAGAGCGGCTTTCTGCCGAAGGGGCAAATGTCTTCATCACCAGTCGTCGCGGTGAAGATGCTGAACAGGCGGCCAAAGGCATCGGCAATGGCGCGGTCGGCATCACCGCTGACGCAAGCTCTCCGGAAGACATGGTGGAGGCTGTCGAGACGGTGCGCAGAGCATACGGTCGTATCGACGCGCTCGTTCTGAATGCAGGTCTTTCGGAACCTTCGCAGATCGCCGAGATAACGCCGGAGCATTTCGACCGCCACTTCGACGTCAACGTCCGAGGAATGGTGTTCGGCCTCCAGGCTGCTCTCCCTGCAATGACGGAAGGCGGTTCGGTCGTCCTCGTCGGGTCCATAGGCGGAAACGCGGGCTACCCGGCTTACGGAACCTACTGCGCAACCAAGGCGGCCGTTCGATCCTATGCCAGAACCTGGACGGCAGAACTTGCACCCAAAGGTATTCGGGTCAACGTCGTTGCACCCGGTCCCACGGATACGGACATGATGGCTGCTGTCGCGGAAGACACGCGCGCGGCGATGGTCGCGCCGATTCCGATGGGTCGGATGGCACGGCCTTCAGAAGTGGCTGCGGCCGCCTTGTTCTTGTTGAGCGACGACGCAAGCTACATCGCCGGTGCTGAACTGTGCGTCGACGGCGGCTTGCGGCAGGTCTAAAGGTCTCTCGAAAAGCTGTACCCGATCTCAAGTCGGTCGGGTACAGCAACGCGCACTCGATGGCAGGCCGACTTTAAATCGAAGCCGTTCCATACCGTCGTTCGCCTATCGTCACTTTACCGAGCGGACTGCCTCAAGAATGACATCCGCCGTCTCCTCTGGGTGAGACATGTAGACCATGTGACTCGACTTCACTTCCGTCACCTTCGTGTCTGTGCGCTGATACATCCACCGCAGAAAGTCGGGTGAGAGCACCTTGTCTTCGGTCGTCACGATGCCGAACGAAGGCTTGTCATGCCATGCTGCATGCTGGAACCGCATCTGGAATGTATCCACCCGCATCGGCTTGGCCGATGCAGCCATGAAATCGGTGACGTCGCGCGGAAGGTCCGCGCCGATCATCTCGTGATAGCTCGCTGGACTGGGAACGAACCTCTCATCATCGAGCATTTTCGAATCGATGCCCATGGGAAACCGGCTGCTGATCTCAGCCAGACTTTCGCCCTTATCGGGTTGAAGGGCCGCGACGTAGACCAATGCCTTGACGTTGGGTGCGACGCCAGCCTCGGTGATAACGGCGCCACCGTAACTGTGGCCAACCAGAACGGTTGGGCCGCTTTGGACGTCGACAGCCAGTCTCGTCGCCGCAATATCATCTTCGAGGCTGGTATGGGGCAATGCCACAACAGTGACTGCCAACCCTTTCGCCCGCAGAATATGAAAGACATCCTTCCATCCCGAGCCGTCCGTTGTCCCACCATGCACCAGCACAACATTGCTCGCACCGGCACTGGCAGGCCCACCGGCACTGGCAGGTCCGGAAACTGACAGAACGAACAGGGCGCTGGCCAGAAGTCTCATCATCGTCATCCTATTACCTTTCAACTATCTCTGTGCGCATCGGGTGCCGCTCGTTCTTCCCGACAGCTTCATCACATTGCTCATCATGATGAGACACTAGATACACGATGGATATCTGATATCAATTACGCACGTTGGATAGCCTAGATATCGACCAGTATACCGACCTGGAGCCCTCTCTCATCGCGCGCTTGGCAAAAAAAGGTCCCATTGGGCCGATACCGGACACCTCCGCCGTGCCGGGTCCTCCCTCACCCCCTCCTCCACCGTGACTTCGACCCCGGCATCGCAATCGGCAGGCAGGATCTCATCCTCGCCGGCAAGGCGAAATCCTGTGGCTCGAGGGTCAGGTTGAAGACGAAGAGCGGCTCGTTGTCCTTCTCGCGGATGGAGACGAGCAGGTCGTGGCTCCCGGGTATCGACGGCGGACGCAGCATGCTTCGGCAAGCTTCAAGCCGCACTCTCCGAAGGGATCTCGGACAGGACTTACGTTCGGCGGGAATGTCTGGTGAACAGTGCGTCGATCTGAGGTGCGCTTCGAGAGAACCATTGCCAGAGCAGCACTGCCAAAACGAACATCAGATTCCAGGCGATCATCACATCCGACATGAAGTGGGCTCCAAACACCACTCTGTTGAACGAGAAGGCGGCCGCGACAATGCCAACCGCACCGAGATAAAGTGTCGAGTATTTGGGCCTGATAAACACAACAAGTGTGAGCAGTGCAAAGGCACTTGCCGCCTCTCCCGAG
Source organism: Pseudorhizobium marinum (assembly GCF_000705355.1). Classification (NCBI taxonomy): domain Bacteria; kingdom Pseudomonadati; phylum Pseudomonadota; class Alphaproteobacteria; order Hyphomicrobiales; family Rhizobiaceae; genus Pseudorhizobium; species Pseudorhizobium marinum. Next base: position 1,389 of record NZ_JMQK01000029.1, on the reverse strand, counting down.
ATGAAGGAACAATTCCTGACGCATTGGTCGGTGAGCTGCCACGGAGGCGTAAAGAACGCACTGCCGCCAAATTCCTCAAGTGCTCTTGGACGCGCTCTGCCAACCAGCATCTTGATCAGGTGGACGCCGAGCCCCGGACCCGCTGCAAGGAACGTGATCGCAAATAGCAGTTTGTGCGGTGCAGGTGGATATTTCAGGTGCCTGAGGAATGGACTGGGAATTAACAGCGCAACCGCGGTGCCTATCACGACCCAGGGCAGAAACCTGTTGGTGTCACGAAATGCAATGAGGAAACTGTCTTCCTTGAATTCGAAGCCGGCGGCGGGCTCCCAGAAAAAACGACTTACAATGAGGTCAAGTTCTGGCACCGCTGCAAAGATCAGGGACACAAGGCCCAAAAGTATAAGCGCCGGTGCAAGCAAATGGCGCGCCTCGTCCCCCACGGTTTTCGAAATTGCTTTTTGAGCGTGGTTGAGATCAGTTACGTTCATCGGTGGATCCTCGTTGAGGACCACGTTCTCTCGCCGGATTGTCAAGATTTGACCGAGACCCGGAGAAGGGCATGTCAAGGTCAGTGGGTTTGACTATGATTTCATCTCTCGTGCTGGTGGTCGAGGACGACGAGGAGATAGCCTCCCTCTTGGAAAAATATCTCGCACGAGCTGGCTACAGGACGACCAAAGCATCGACAGGCCTTGCGGCTCTCGCCCATGTACAGAGATTGCAGCCGGACCTGATACTGCTCGACATCGGCCTGCCGGATATCGACGGCTTCGATCTTCTGACGAAGGTTCGAGGGAGCTCCACCGTGCCGGTGATATTCTTGTCGGCGATGGATGACAGTACCGACAAATTGCTCGGGCTGAAGCTCGGGGCTGACGACTACGTCACGAAACCGTTCAACCCACAGGAAGTCGTGGCGCGTGTGGGGGCCGTCCTGAAGCGGACCAGAGGCGTTGCCGCCAGCGAGGTTATCCGGCACGACCAGATCGAAGTCCAGCTGGATTCCCACATCGCGATTGTATCAACGGAGACAGGTCGGCTTGAACTGCCGCTGACGGCAACAGAGTTTCGCCTTCTGGTCTGTTTTGTCCGATCTCCTTTCAAGACGTTCGAAAGAGCATCGTTGTTGGACGCCTGTATGCCCGAAAGTGATGCCCTGGATCGAACCGTTGATACGCATATTGGCAATCTGAGGCGAAAGCTGGCGAATGGTGGCCAGGAGGGCTACATCGTCGCAGTGCGAGGTATAGGATATCGTTTCGCGAGGTCGACAGGTGTCTAGACCGGCCCTCTCAACAATGACAGCCGCGCTGGTGTCCGTCACTCAACTTGTGACGATCGCACTGCTCTACGTCTTGGTGGACTGGTATATCGATCATGCTGAAG
>NZ_JMQK01000028.1:0-53691 GCF_000705355.1 Pseudorhizobium marinum | reverse complement strand
CCCGGAACTCTGCCGCATGCATCCTGCACGCATCGTTCGGAATCATCAATCGTCGGGATCAGAAGCGCATACAAACAATATTTGGTCTAATGATAATGTTGCCGCGCCGCTCTATTGAGGACTGTGTCAGGTCGTCGCCGCCACGTCCCTGCTCGTCTCGAGGAAGGCAGCATCAATGGGTGCCTTCTCGTCCTCCTCGATTCCGAATACCAGGGCGTGGCCGATAGCCCGCCTCTGTTGACATATCCTAGCGTACGACTCGGCAACAGGCGCCAGCTCGTACCACGCCATCGAGGATGGACAGCCTCCATCGGCCGGCCAACGCGCAGCCCGGCCGGCTGTCCATGGTATAGTTGCTGGCGTCGCCGCGACCTTGATCGTCACGCCACAGCGGATGATGGATTGGGGATCGAAAAACACAATGGCCCACTCATCACCATCGGCATCCCGGCCTCAAAGCAAGCCGCGATAAACGCCTCCCGCGCGACCTCGAGCGGGACCAGACGCCGAAGCGCTCCCCTGCATTTCCGCAAGGCGCGGTCGTAGCGTTCACCGCGGCGAAGCGGCCATTCGTTCTCAAGGAAATCCACGGCATCGTTGACGGAGAGAAATATTCTCTCCAGACCGCTCTGCAGGCGGACGTTGACGGGAACTCTCCAGGTCAAATCCATATACATCGCGAGAAACCTCCTCTCTTGCTGTCGACGAAAAGAAGCGGCTACCGATATTGGAATCCCGTGCGGAGAGTTCAAGACGGAGCAAGAGAAACCGCCGTCGTTCGAGCGGCGGCCACCACGGATCCTGCATGGTGGTGATGGCTGGGAAGCGCCGCTGGTAGGCGGGCTGACAGGTCGTTCGGGCGATGCCCAGATGTCTGGCAAGATCGGAGGCACCCATTGCGCAGGTTTCCGGAATACTGATGGCGCAGAAAGGCGGCCAGAAGCCGGTATGTCGCTGCAGAGATACTCGTCGCACCCCTGGCGGGCCTCCCCCTTTGCCGGCGTTACCAGGTGGTCGTCAATCGAGGGCATCTGCCTCGCCTTCAGTGGCGCTGAAGTTGAGCCCGGCGGTGGGTCACCGTCGGTGGAAACTGCCTGCGATTCCGGGGCGGGATCCTTTTCCGGCATCACGGGCTGGCCAGCGCCGCTGGACGAGCAGCAGGCTACGAGCGGAAATCGTGTCGGCCACGACGGCGACGGTCGCGGGTTTCAGAATAGAGCGCAGGGTCTCAGACCCGAAAAAGTGCAAGTTCGAGCCTACGAAAAGGTCGTGTTCTGCCGCGCCTGGAACGACAGTGGTCGGAGGTTGGTTGAGGGAGCCTCGAAGGCTACAGTCTCGCGTGACATGGAGGATCGACATGGCCCTCCTAATGGGTGCCCACAGCCCTGCGGAAGCACCGTGCCCAGACGCGCGACAGGCGGCTTTGGACAGCTCCAGGCGACAGCGAAGCACGTGACAATCTGATGGTCGGTTTGCGGAGGGTGCCTTAGGCGTCTTGCAAGCCACCACTTGCCGGTGCATCAGTAGGCGCTATTTTTAGAGGATGGAAGAAGAGGCAGAGGCATCACCATCGGCAGACCTAAATGAGATTGCGCAGCAACTGGCGCAGCTGGCGGCGGCACTGCTCATGCTAAATTACCAGCCTATCGATGGCAGCCGGTCAGAGGCCGCCACTGGGCCTGCCAACGATGACGCAGGTCCTGTTGTTGACGGGTGATCTTCGATTGTCAGAGCCCTCGCCTGCTCGGGAACAATCGCATTTTTTGCCATGCGAGTTGCCTCTTCCAAACCCGTTCATGCGCGATTCAGCTTGAATGGGCGATCTTGCCGGCATGACAGAACCGATGAACATTCCCTTCGCCCCCGAAGATCTCCAGCTTCTCCAGGAAATCTACGATGAAGTCTGCGGGACCCGAAATCTCGATACGCTGGATTCGGAGGTGATCGCAAGCGAACTGGTTCAGCTCTACGAGCTCGGCGTTCGAGAAGAACAAGAGTTGAAGGCTTTGATCAGCTGACAGCTTCATTGCCATCAGGCGCCGTCTGGCCTGTGGGAGCGATAGTCTTTGCCAATCGCAATGCCCGCAGGCGCTCGGTTTTTTGCTCCCGCTCTGCCGTCTCCTGATCAATGATGGCTTGCGCGGCGGCATCCGTCACGGCCCGCTTCTCAGTGGGGTTTGATCTGCGCGATGTCGTTGCAGCTTCAGCCATAGGCATCTCCCTTTTCCACCAATCAAACTAGGGCACATGCTGCGCAAGGCAATTTCTGGAATCTCGTGGAACTTGTGGCTTCCTATGAAGTTTGTTTGTTGTCGCAGGGGCGACGGCTCGCCCCCAGCCTGTCCTGCCCGGACGAGCCCTTGCGATCCCTCTCCAGTCACTGCCGTTCTGTCCGTGACTCTACGCTTGACATTTCAGACCTATACGAGAACATAACAGGAACACATGGAGGTGCAGATGAACCGTACCGAAGACGTTGTTGAGCGTGCTCTAGCCGCTGTTGCCGCATCAAAGGCGCGCAGAGAGCGCCACGAGCGCGAGCGCAAAGCAGCCTACTCCCGCATTCAGGTCGCCATGCTCAAGAAGCCGGTCATCCCCAAGGGAATGCAGATCCCGCTGGAGCTGCATTGAACGCGGCAACCTCGTGCCGGAGACTGCGCTGAGCCCCGTTATTTATGACAGAGCCGGCATACCGAATGAATGAACGCAGCGTCGTGCCCAGCAGATACTGCCCCTGCCCTTTTCTCTGTCACTCCAACTGCATCAAAGGACCGCGACGATGGGTGCACTCTCCGAGGAGAATGCTGCAGCCGACCCTGCAGCAGTTGGGGCAGTCCGCCGCAATTTTGATGAGCCCGGTCAGGTCCGGCAGCTTCAACCTCACGAGCCGTGGAAAAAGCAGCTCGTCGGACTTTAGGCCCAGGAACGGGTTTCCGCGGCAGACGTTGACTCCGCTGAAATGCCAGGAGCCACGACGCCATGCAGACAGACATCTGGGACAAGCCGATCGAGATTACCTATGATGGAGGCGACCACTTCAGAAGTGTCTGCAATCCCCGTGAGGCCCTCGCGTGCCTGGCGAACTCTTGGCCGGCGTCACCTGGAAAACTTGAATCGGCCGCGAAACGTGCGTGTCTAAAGGCCATGGCAGGCGAAGTGCCGCTATCGGTAGCTGAAGCGGCATTCACAAAGGCCGCCGAGGCGGCGGGGGTCCTGAGACATTAGGCCCCTGGCACCGCTACCCAGTGTGCCCCCTAAGAAGTATCAGCCCTTGCGTTGGAGCACGCTACAGTTACCCCTGTGTGCCGATGGCTGCAGCAAGCGAAGGAAGCACCAGGCTATCGCCACTCATCGCCATGCCGCATGTGGGCGTTCGAGTATAACCGTCGGCAGACAGTCCTCAAACCCAGTCACACCTCCTCAACATCCAGCTAAGCCGACGGGGCCCATGTATCTACGGTGGGCGACCGGCACGATGAACCGGAATACCTCAGTGTAAACTTAAGGCTTTGGTGAGGCGATGCCGTGGAAGAAGGCGCGCACGGTGTTTTCCACGGTCGCGTCCACGTCGATGTCGACGGGGACATTGTAGACGAACTTGCGGATGGCAATGTAGAAAATACTGCCGTGCAGCCCCCAGAAAAGCTCTGTCTCGCTTTCCGTGACCGGCGCCTCTCCCGTCTCCTCGCCGCGTTCGTGACGGAGTTCCAGGGCGGCGGGGATGATGATCTTGTCGCGGATGATCGATAAGTAGCGGCCCGTCAGATCGTAGGATTTCAAGCCTGACGAGATAAATATCCGGACCCAGTCGTAGTCAAAAACACGGGCAGCATACTCGAGATAGAACTGCAGCAGGCGGGCCTCCAGCGAGCGGCTGCGATCCAGCACAAGCGGTTCCCATTGCGGATTCCATCGTCGAAGGTAGATGTGGTCATAGACGCGTTCGATCAGCGCATCCTTGCTCTCGAAGTGCCGGTAGATGACGGCGTGCGAAATCCCCATGCGTTTGGCAAGCTCGCGGGTCTGCCCTTCGAAGCCGACCTCGGCGAAGAAGCGCACCGCTTCATTGACGATCGCCTTTTCACGCTCTTCGCCTCGCATGTTCTTCCGGCGCCGTCCCGCAGAAGGCGGCGAAGCAGTCACATCGGTCATCTGCATCTCCCGTATCGCCGTCTTTTAGCGTCCCAGTGAAAAATTACCAAGTGGTCACTTTTTGCTTGCAGGAAGAATTCTGATCTGTACTTTGTGACCAGTTGGTTACAAATGCGGTGGAGGCCGCCTTTGGGAGGATGGATGAAATCGCCCGCTCTGGAGTATGTCCGGGTCGACAGCCTGTCGGCCGCGTTCGATGCCTTCGAGGCAGGCGACGGGGACGCACAGTTTCTGGCCGGTGGACACAGCGTCGTGCCCGCTCTCAACCTGCGCCTTCAGGCGCCGTCGCTGCTGATCGACATCTCGCGCATTCCGGAGCTGTCCGGGGTGGAGCTCTGTGATGGTTGGCTGCGGATCGGCGCCATGACGCGCCACGCCGAGGCCCTCACGCATCCGCTGATCATTCAACATGCCCCTCTGCTGTCTGCGGCAGCGCCCTTTGTCGCCCATCCGGCGATCCGCAACCGTGCGACGATCGGCGGCAATCTCGTCCTGGCCGATCCCGCGTCGGAGTTTCCCGCCGCCGCACTGGCGATGCGGGCGGAAATGGAGATCGTCGGTCGCGACGGCGTGCGACGCGTGCCAGCCGACGCCTTCTTTCTCGGCCTTTACGAGACGGCGATGAGACCGGGAGAGATCCTGCGCTCCCTGTTCGTGCCACCGGCACGCGAGGGGCAGCGTGTGGCATTCGACGAGCTGTCTCGCCGCAGGGGCGATTACGCCATAGTAGGCGCCGCCATCCAGGCGGTCATGGCGGATCAGCGACTGAGTGACATCAGCATCGCCTTTCTTGCCGTGGGCGACAGGCCCATACGGGCGGCGAAGGCGGAAGCGGCCTTGCGAGGCGGTGCGCTGGATGGCGCAACCATCGCTGCGGCCCAGGCTGCCCTTGAAGGCGACCTGGACCTTGAGGACCTGCCGCAGATGCCGGCCTCGATGCGCCTTCATCTGGCGCGCGTCCTGCTGGGGCGCGTGCTTGGTCGCCTGGGAGGCCCGTGAGATGGAGCAGGACCTCACCAAGGAAATCACCGTGACCGTCAATGGCGAGACCGTCCGGCAAAGGGTCGAACCGCGCCTCAGCCTTGCCGACTGGCTGCGTGACCGCCTGGGACTGACCGCCACCCATCTGGGCTGCGAGATGGGCGCCTGCGGCGCTTGTCTCGTGATGCTCAACGGTCGGCCGGCCCATGCCTGCCTGACGCTTGCAGTCCAGGTCGACGGCGAGATGGTCGAGACCCTGGAGGGATTGCGGGATCGGGGTGTCATCGCCGATCTTCAGGCCGCCTTCCATGAGCGGAACGCGCTTCAGTGCGGGTTCTGCACGTCCGGGATGCTGGCCACCGCGCATGCGCTTCTGGTGGATAATCCTCATCCGGATCGCTCGGAGATCCGCGACGCGCTTTCGGGCAATTACTGCCGGTGCACCGGCTACGAGGCCATCGTCGATGCGATCGCCTCGACGGCAGCTGCCCGAACCATCGACCAGGGGACGTCCGGATGACCATGGCACCAGACACCACGGCCTTTATCGGACAGCCGCATCGGCGGCAGAATGCGCTGCGCCACCTGGCAGGCCGCGGGCGCTTCACCACGGACCTGGTCCTGCCCCGGATGGTGCACGCGGCCTTTGTCCGCAGCCCTGTCGCCAGGGGACAGATCCTGGCGGTCGATGTCGAGCAGGCCTCGCAGGCGCCGGGTGTGATCTGCGTCCTGACTGCCGCCGACCTCAACCCGCTCTGCATGCCCTGGGTGGGAACGCTGGATCACTTCGCCCGCATGGCCAGCCCGCCACAGAACATCCTGGCAGAGACACATGTCGTCTGGGCCGGACAGCCCGTGGTCATGGTGATCGCCAGCAGCAGGGCGCAGGCGGAGGATGCCTGTGAACTGGTTGTGGTCGAAATCGAAGACCAGGAGCCTGTCGTGGACGGCGCAGCCGCGCTCGCGCCCGGTGCCGACACTGCAAGTCCCGGCCTTGCCAGCAACCTGTGCTACGAAACGGTTCTGGAGACGGCAGATGTCGACGCGGCCTTTGCCAAGGCTGCATGCGTGGTCGACGGAGAGTTCAGCTTTGGACGGCATACGGCGGTCACGCTTGAACCGCGTGCGGTTGTGGCCGATTTCGACCCGTCGACAGGGCAGTTGACGGTCCACCAGGGGACCCAGACACCCTATCAGTTCCAAGATGTCTATGCGCGGCACTTCGGCCTCAACGAAGGGCAGGTTCGGGTGATCGCCGCCGATGTCGGCGGCTCCTTTGGCATGAAGCTGCACGTCTACCATGAAGAGATGGCAACCGTTGCCGCCAGCAAGCTGCTCGGCCGGCCGGTCCGTTTTGTCGCCGACCGCCTGGAGTCCTTCCTGTCCGACATCCACGCCCGCGACCACAAGGTCCGTGCGCGCATGGCCGTCGATGCAAATGGCATGATCACGGCCATGGAGGTCGACGACCTGACGCAAATCGGTGCTTTTTCGGCCTATCCGCGCACCAGCGCGGCGGAAGGCAATCAGGTGATCCGCCTGATGGGCGGGCCCTACCGGATGCAGGACTATCGCGGCCGGCTGTCGGTCGTCTTTCAGAACAAGGTCCAGACCAGCCAGTATCGCGCCGTCGGGCACCCGATCGCCTGTGCCGTGACGGAGGTGCTGGTCGACCGGGTCGCCGAAGCTCTCGGGCAGGATCCCCTGGACCTGAGGGTGCGCAATGTCGTGCCCGATGACGCCTATCCCCATACGTCTGCGACAGGCTACCAGTTCGAGAAGCTCTCGCACCAGGCCTGTCTTGCACGCCTGCGCCAGATGATGGGCTACGAGACGCTGCGGGCCGAACAGGCGCTGCTGCGGAAGACAGGATCCTACCGCGGCATCGGGATTGCGCCCTTCATCGAGATCACCAACCCCGGCGCGGCCTTCTACGGCGTTGGCGGTGCCAGGATCTCGGCGCAGGACGGTGCGATCGTCAAGCTGACGCCCTCGGGCGACGTGCAATGTATGATTTCGGTCACGGAACAGGGACAGGGAACAGAGACGATCATCGCGCAGATCGTGGGCGAACAGCTCGGCGTTTCGCCAGACCGGGTCAAGGTGATCACCGGCGATACGGATACGACACCCTTGGGCGGTGCGACATGGGCATGCCGAGGCGCCGGCATCGGCGGTGAAACTGCGCTTCGCGCCGGCAGGAAGCTGCGCGACCAGATCCTCGCGATTGCGGCTGCCGTCCTTCAATCCGAGGTGGTGGATCTCCGCCTGGCAGATGCGAGCGTCGTCGATGCGCACACCGGTGCCGTTCGCCTGTCGCTTGCGGAGATCGGCCGCATCGCCACCTATCGCCCGGACACACTTCCTGGCGGGACAGACAATTCGCTGACCGCTGCCCAGCATTACGCCCCCAGTGGCTTCCCCTTCGCCTTCACCAACGGTGTGCAGGCGAGCCACGTCGAGGTCGATGTCGAGACCGGGCTGGTCAAGCTGCTGAAGCACTGGGTGGTGGAGGATTGCGGACGCATCATCAACCCCCTGCTCGTCGATGAGCAGATCCGCGGCGGCGTTGTCCAGGGCCTCGGAGCGGCGCTGTTCGAGGAGTGTCTGTACGACGAGGCCGGTCAGCTGACGAACGGGTCGCTTGCCGAATACCTTGTCCCGATGGCCTGCGAGATGCCAGACATCGTGATTGGACACGTGGAAACGCCGACCCTCGACACGATTTTGGGAGCAAAGGGCGTTGGCGAAGCCGGGACGGCTGCGGCGGGCGCCGCCGCGATGAATGCGGTAAACGACGCCTTGATGCCATTCAAGTCTCGGTTGATGCAGACACCGATGACGCCTGCACGAATCTTGGCGGCCCTTGGCCATGTCTGACGGGATGACGAAAGGTAACGATCATGGAGCTTGAAGGCACTCAGATTCTCCATGCCACGCCGCAGGCGGTTTGGCAGGCGCTGTTCGATCGCGCCGTCCTCGAGCAGGCGATCCCCGGGTGTGAGAGCCTGGAGCAGAAAAGCGAGACGGAATTTGCCGCCGTGGTCCGGCTCAAGGTCGGACCGGTGTCGGCACGGTTTCAGGGCGAGGTGACGCTGACCGAACTGGACCCGTTTTCGGCCTGCACCCTGTCGGGCAAGGGCTCCGGCGGGATCGCCGGTTTTGCCAAGGGCACCGCCCGTATCACGCTCGTTGCCGAGGGTGACGTGACGGTCCTGTCGTATCGGGCTGAGGCTGCGGTCGGCGGCAAGCTGGCGGCGCTCGGAAACCGCCTGATCAAGGCCACGGCCCAGAAACTGGCGGTGGAATTCTTTGCAGCGTTCGGCGCCCTTCTACCGGAGGAGGCCGGTGGCGACACTGGTCCGGGAGATGCAGGAGAAAGCGTCGGGAAACAGGCGGTTGCGGCGCCGTAAGCCGTGTAGGAGGCCCGCAGATCGCGGGAAACGGGAGGACATCATGATCACCACACGTCGCGCCTTTTTGGCGGCTTCTTCGGCAACGCTTGCGATGCCGTTCCTGAACACCCGCGGCTTTGCCGCCGAAGCCATCGATATCCAGATCGGCTCAAGCCACCCGACCAACAACATCTGGGTCTATGCGATGCAGACGGCGCTTCAGCCGGAACTGGATCGCCTGCTCAAGGAGGCCGGCGGCAAATATTCGATCAACTGGCACGAGAACTATGGCGGCACGCTCTACAAGTTCAACGACACGCGCGCCGCCGTTCGCGACGGCATCGTCGATATCGGCATGGTCGGCACCGTTTGGGAGGGCTCCGCCATGCCGCTCCAGAACGTCACCTACTTCACGCCGTTCGCCAATTCGGATCATGTCGCGGTCATTGAGATCTTCGACAAGCTGACGGAAGAGCTTCCCGAACTGAAGGCGGGATGGACGGACCAGAACATGGTTCATCTGTCTTCGCTCGTGACCGACAGCTACGATATCTACGCCAACTTTCCGATCGCCTCGGTCGAGGACGTGCGCAACCGCCGCCTCAACGCGCCGGGCACCTCGGCCAACTGGCTTGCCAATACCGGCTGTACGCCGGTCGACGGCGCCTTGACGACCTACTATACGGACATCCAGACCGGCGTTTCGGAGGGTACGCTTTCGTTCGCGAGCGGCATCCAGCCGACGCGCGTCTACGAGGTGGCGCCGCATCTCACCCGCGTTGGCTTCGGTTCGATGTACTTCGGCGGCATCGCGGTCAACAAGGGCTTTTATGACGGCCTGCCGCCGGACGTGCAGGCCGCCCTGAAGGAAGCCGGCAAGCTCACCTCCCGCAAGCATGGCGACTACGTGACCCAGCGCACGACCGCCGCGATGACGGAAATGGTGGCCGCCGGCCTGCAGGTCGCCGAACTGCCGGTCGCGGAACAGGAAAAATGGGCCAACACGCTGCCGAACGTCGCCGCACCCTGGCTCGAGGCCAATGGGGAAGCCGCGGCGGCAGTGCTGAAGGCCTATTTCGCCGAGCTCAAGGCGCGGGGGATCACGCCGGCGCGTGACTGGGCAGCCGAGATCTAGGCGGTCGCCGCCGCCAACGCCCTGTAGCCATCACCAGCCAGTCCGACGGAAATCCAACATGCAAGCAGACACTATCGCGGAACCGGATCCTTCGCCTTTGAGGCGCCTGCTACAGGGCGGCCTCAACATCATCGCGGCCGTGGGTACGGTCTGGATTTTCGCCATCATGCTCCTCATTGTGGCCGACGTTGTCGGCCGCAATTTCCTCGCCGCCCCGATCACCGGCGTCGCAGAAATTGCCGCCAGGTCGGTGGTCGCCATTGTCTTTCTGATGTTGCCGGCTGCGGTCTTGAACGGAAGCCTGGTGCGTGCCGATTTCCTCCTGCGCCTGGTCGAAAGCGGTTCAGAGCGGCTGCCGCATGCCCTGGACTTCGTCTTCGCGGTCGTCGGTACGCTTCTTTTCGTGGCGCTGGCGGTAGCCGCCTGGCCGGATACCGCCAGCGCATGGCGGACCGCCGAGTTCTTCGGCGTGCGCGGCGTCTGGACCCTTCCGACCTTCCCGTTTCGCCTGATCATCGTGTTCGGATCCGCAGCATCGGCGCTCGCCTTTGCGGTTCTTGGCGCAGAAAGCCTTGGTCGGCTCTCTACCGTGAAAGCAGGCGCCCATGAGTAGCATCACCATCGGACTCATGCTGATCGGCGTTCTGTTTCTGCTCGTCCTGCTCGGCATGCGGATTGCCGTTGCGCTCCTGACGGTCGCCTTTGCCGGCGTCTGGATCCTGCGGGGCAACTTCGACCTGGCCATGCGGCTGATGTCCATTTCCGCCTATAACGGCGTTGCCAACTATCTGTTTGCGACCATTCCGCTGTTTGTGCTGATGGGGCATCTTGTCAGCATATCGAACGTCGGCAAGGACACGTTCGACGTGGCGGAGGCGCTGTTGCGGCGGCTGCTCGGCGGGCTTGGGATTGCGACCGTCGCCGCCAACACCGTCTTTGCCGCAGTGACCGGCGTTTCGATCGCCTCGGCTGCGGTCTTCACCAAGGTTGCGGTGCCGGAAATGACGCGCCACGGCTATCGACCGGCCTTTGCCGCGGGCACGGTGGCAGGCAGTTCCGTCCTGGGAATGCTGATACCGCCGAGCCTGCTGTTGATCATCTACGGCGTGCTGGCCGAGCAGTCGATCGGGCGCATGTTCATTGCCGGCCTGGTGCCGGGTGCACTTCTGGCGCTCGGCTTCGTGCTGATCATCATGCTCATGGCGCGCTTTTTGCCCCACCTGGTGTTTACCAGCGAACACCTTCAGCGCAGCAGCGCCGACTTGCATGCCTTGCCGAAGATGAAACTGCCGGAAGTCCTTCGCAAGCTCGTGCCGATCGTCATCCTCGTCGTCTTCGTCCTCGGCGGACTATACAGTGGCTTCTTCACGCCGACCGAGGCGGGTGGCGTCGGAGCATTCGCTGCGCTCCTGATCGCAGTCGCCCGTCGCAGCCTGGACCTGAAAAAATGGTGGGCCGTGCTGACGCAGACCGGAACGATCTCTGTCGGCATCCTGATCCTCCTGGTGGCGGCGGGCTTCTACAGCCAGATGCTTGCCGTCGCTGGAATTCCAACCGCGATCGGTCATTTCGTTCAGGGGAGCGGACTGGGTGCGGCGGGGTTCCTGATCGTCTATGTGCTGCTTGTGCTGCTGCTCGGCATGATCCTCGACAGCAGTTCCATTCTCCTGATCGTCGTGCCCATTGCCGCACCGATCGCCCAGGGACTGGGCTTCGATCTCATCCACTTCGGCATCATTACGGTGATCGCGGTTGAAGTCGGGCTGCTGACGCCGCCGTTCGGGATTTCCATCTTTACCGTCCACTCCGCCCTGGGAGACGGAAAGACGCGGCTGGAGGCGATTTTTGCCGGCGCGCTTCCGTTTGTCGGCGTCATGCTCGCCGTTTTGATCATCATAGCTGCTGTCCCTCAACTGATCATCGGTTGAGGAACAGCGTCAGGAGTGTTGCAGCTCACTCGCCCTCCAAAACGCTATCCGGCAAAGCGCTGGGCGCTTCACCGCGCTCAGCGCCTGGATGGAGCCACGCCGATACAATCCACCGACTGCGCATAATTCCGGGATCAGCCCGGCTACCGCCTTGGCGAGCGAGACGTTCGCACCGCCGATGGGAGTGTTTCTCCATGGCCGCGATTTTACCGCGTGGCTTGGCCTGGTGCCGCGACAGAACTCCAGAGGTAGCACGCCGTAGGCGGGAACGACGTTCGAGATGCGCAGCGAGACACTCGGCGACGGAATATTGTTGGAGTTGGTGCGCGCCCTTTGTCGCTCACTCTCCCCACGGCTTGCTCGCTCGATCGTTAATCTCCCCTCACACGCGAATTCCTGACGTCAAACGATCATAAACAATCATTTTCTAGATTGACTCTGATTTTTTAATCCGGCAGATTTTGCGACGAGGTGGTCGGAAAACTCGTCAAACGCACATGCCGGAAGGGCTCTATATCCGCCGGCGCAGAGAGAAACGGGATCCGTCGTAGCCTCCATCATTCTTCCAGTATGGGGTAAGTTATGAAAACCATGGCCTTCCAGGCCGCGCTCGTAGCGGCAACTTTGTTCTCCACCGTACCGGGTCAAGCCGCCGATCAGTTTTCGGTCCTGCTGCCGCCCTGGGGCACACTTCCCAAGGAACTCACCGACACGTTTGCAGAGAAGCAGGGTGTCGAAATGGATATCCAGACGCTCGGCTGGGATGAAATCCGCACCAAGATCGTCACCTCGATGGTGGCCAATACCGCTCCCGCAAGTGCGACCGAAGTCGATTGGTCCTGGGTCGGGCAGTTCGGCGCCGCCGGCTGGTACCAGTCTCTCAATGACGCCATCAGCCAGGACGTCCTGGCAGACGTGCCGACCGCCAGCATCTTCAGCTATGACGGCCATGTCATGGGCGTGACCTACAACAACGACTTCCGCGTCATGATCTACAACAAGACGCATCTCTCCGATGCCGGTGTCGAAGCCGTTCCGACGACGCCCGACGAGCTTCTTGCCGCTGCCCGCGCCATCAAGGAGAAGGGCATCGCCGAGCATCCGATCGGCTTGCCGCTGTCGGCCAGCGAGGGCACCTCGACAGCCTGGTACCTTTTGACGAAGGTCTTCGGCGGCGACCTCTTCGACGAGAATTTCCAGCCGCTCTTCACCGATGTGGACTCGGCCGGTTACAAGGCGATGGAATTCGAGATCGCGGCGCTCAACGAGGGTCTGATCGATCCGGCGGCGACCGGCCTGAAGGACGTCGAGATCCAGGAGCTGTTCAAAAGCGGCAAGATCACCTTCGACGTCGCCGGCTGGGCGGGCAACCTCTCGGTCTACACGGACGCCGATAAGTCGCAGGTGGCCGATGCCGCCGCAGCGGCACTGATGATCTCGAGCACCGGCAAGGCCCGCACCATCGGCCTCCCGGAAGCCGTCGGCATCCCCACGGGCGCCCAGAACAAGGAGGCCGCGACCGCCTTCATCAACTGGCTGCTCGAACCGGAGATCCAGATCGCTGCCTATGAGACGCTCGGCAACCTTCCGGCCCGCCTGTCGGTGCTCGAAAAGCTCAACGCCGACGGCAAGCTGGTCGAGGGCGACATCATTCTCAAGCAGGCTGCCCTCGTTGAGCCCATGTTCGCCCAGGGTGCACCGGCCTGGTATCCGGAGTTCTCGACTTCCGTCTCGACCAACCTCAATCTGGCCGCCAAAGGGCAGATCACCGTGGCCGATGCGATCAAGAACATTGCAGCCGACGTAGAAGCCGCAAAGTAAAACCGGCATTCTGGAAAACAGACCAGTGACGACAATGACAGACCGTACCCCGCCATCCAGTTATCGACCGACCGCCGGTTTGACGGGTGCGGTCTATGTCATGCCAGTGGCCGTCATCATGGCGGCACTGGTGCTCATTCCTCTCATCTTCACCATGATCGACAGCCTCTACCGCGTCGATCCGATGCGCGCCGGCACGCCCTTCGTAGGCCTGGCCAACTACATCCAGTCGTTTACCGACCGGAACGTCCTTCAGGCCTGGAACAACACCTTCGTCTTCGTGGCGATGACCGTGGCAATCCAGATCGTTCTCGGTCTCTCGTCCGCCCTTCTTCTCAACCGGGTTCGCTTCGGCCGCTCGATCCTGCTTGCGGCGCTGGTGTTGCCATGGTGCCTGCCGCCGGTCGTCAATGCCGTCGTCTGGGGCTGGATCTTCAATCCCTCCTACGGCGTCCTCAACCAGATCCTCAGCACCTTCGGCCTGGTCGAGCCCCGCCATGTCTGGTTCAACGACCGCCTGACCGCACTCTTCCTCATTGCCCTCGTGCATGCCTGGCGAATGATGCCGCTGACGGCGATCATCCTCCTTGCCTCGCTGCAATCGATCCCGCGTGACCTCTACGAGGCGGCACGCCTCGACGGGGCTGGCGCCTTCGGCCTCTTCAGGCTCGTCACGCTGCCGCTGATCTCCGGAGGCATCGCGATTGCGCTCAGCCAGTCGACGGTGTTTGCCTTCAACATGTTCGACGAAGCCTGGATCCTCAACGGCACCAGCCTCGACACCCGCTCGATCATGATCCAGGTGTACATGTCCGCGTTCCAGTCGCTGAAGTTCTCTTACGGCATGGCGTTGAGCGTGCTTGCCATGCTGGCTTCGCTGATCGTTTCAGCCGTCTATGTGGTGCGCGTCTATTCGGAAACACGGTACGACTGATGAAGTCCCAGTTCATGACATCTCTCGCCGGGCGCATCAGCCTCGCCATTGCGGTGGCGCTGCTTCTGGGCTGGTCGCTCGGCCCCATCTACTGGGCCCTGGTCACCAGCTTCACGCCGCCCAACATGCTCATTGGCGACACGGCGCATTTCTGGCCGGCCAACGTCACCTTCGAACATTATGCCAATCTCTTCGGCGCGACCAGCCTGTCGCAGGGCAACGAGGTCAAGAGCGTCTGGCCGCAGTTTTCAGCAGCGTTCACCAATTCGCTCGTCACCTCGCTCGCGGCGACAATTGCGACCGTGATCATTGCAGCGTTTGGCGCCTATGCCTTCGTTCGCATGCCCTTTCCAGGATCGGGTCTCCTCTTCTCGATCGTCGTCATGACCATGGCGATCCCGGCCTATACGGTGATGATCCCCCTCTACCGGCTGATGATCGCGCTTGGCTGGATCGACACCTATGTCGGCATCACGCTGATCTATGTCTCCGCCTTCCTGCCGCTGGCTCTGTGGCTGATGCGTTCGATCTACAAGTCACTGTCGCCGTCGCTGGAGGAGGCAGCCTTCCTGGATGGCGCCAGCCGCACCTACACGCTCATCCACATCGTGCTTCCGATCGCCATGCCCGGCCTGATCGCTTCGGCAATCCTGACCTTCCTCAACGCGTGGGGGCAGTTCATGGTGCCGCTGATCTTCTCGCCGACGCTGGCGACCAAACCGCTGACCGTGCTGATCCCCGAATTCGTCACCCGCAACTACATCGACTACGGCCTGATGAATGCGGCCGGCATCGTCGCCATCATTCCGCCGGTTCTGGTCGTGGTGTTCCTCAACCGCTTCCTCGTCAGCGGGCTGACCGCGGGAGCAACAAAATGACCGGTCGTTTTGCCTCCGTCGCCTGCCGGTGCAGCGCCGCATCCTTTCTTTCCGTAACTCGGGTAATCTGCCAATGACGACGCTTGCCATCTCGAACCTCACCAAGGCCTATGGTGATATCGTCGTGCTGCACGGGATATCGGTGACCATCAACGATGGCGAGTTCGTCTCGCTGATCGGATCGTCCGGCTGCGGAAAATCGACCCTTCTGCGCACCATTGCCGGCCTGGAATCGATCACCAGTGGCTCGATTTCGATGAACGACCGCATCATCAACACGTTGCCGCCCAAGGATCGCGATATCGCGATGGTGTTCCAGAACTATGCGCTCTACCCCCATCTGACGGTGGCGGAGAACATGGGGTTCAGCCTGAAGCTCAGGAAGGTGGACAAGGCCACGGCGCGCAAGGCGGTCGAGGAGGCCGCGCAGTTGCTTGGCCTTTCCGACTATCTTGATCGCCCTCCGCGTGCTCTGTCAGGCGGCCAGCGTCAGCGCGTCGCCATGGGCCGCGCGATCGTACGCAATCCCAAGGTCTTTCTGTTCGACGAGCCCCTGTCCAACCTCGATGCCAAGCTGCGCGTGCAGATGCGGCTTGAGATCAAGACACTGCAAAAACGGCTCGGCACCACCTCGGTCTACGTCACTCACGACCAGGTTGAGGCGCTGACGATGTCGGACCGGCTGGTTCTTCTCAACAGGGGCAATGTCGAACAGATCGGCACGCCCTCGGAGGTCTACCACCGCCCGGCCAATACCTTCGTCGCCACCTTCATCGGTTCACCCGCCATGAACCTCCTCAAGGGCACCTATGTGCGCGAGGGCGAGACGTCAGCACTCAATGTCGCCGACACCCGTATCCCTCTGTCCGGTCATCCCGCGCTGCAGAGCGGCAGCGATGTGACGATCGGCATTCGTCCCGAGCATCTGGTTCCGGTCGCCGGTGCGGCCGCCGGGTGCTTCAAGATGGCGGTTGGACTGTCGGAAACCACCGGTGCTCAGACCCTCGTTCACGGCCTGGCCGCCGGCCAGGAGATCGCCGCCATGCTGAGCGGAGACTTCAACCCGCCCTCCGGTTCGGCTCTCCATGTCAAGCCGCACAGCGAGGCGATCCACCTGTTCGACCACACATCCGGTGCGCGCATTCCGCTGCACAATGAAGCAGCGGTGCGAACCGCGCCGACCCAGATCCCCGCCTAACGGACGCGACGAACACGATGATGAACGAACGCCAGACACGCATACGCGATCTTCTCTTCGACCGGGGAGAACTGCAGGTCAACGACATCGCCGAACATCTTGGCGCATCGCTGGCAACGGTGCGGCGTGACCTGACGGATCTCGAGAAGTCCGGGGTGATCGTTCGCACCCATGGCGCAGCGCGCATTGCCGCGGAGATGCGCTCGGAAGTGGCCTTCGGCGCGCGCGAGCAGCACAATCTTTCCGCCAAACGCCTGATCGCCTCGGCCGCGGCCGAGCATCTGCGCGAGGGCACGACCGTCTTTCTCGATGCCGGCACCACCGTCTTGCAGCTTGCCCGCAAGATCAAGCTGATGAGCATACCGATCACCGTCTTCACCAACGGTATCGTGGTTGCTCAGGAACTGGCCAATATCGACCGCATCACCGTCTGCCTGCTGGGAGGGCGGCTGCGACCGCAGAACATGTCCATGGTCGGGCCGCTGGCCCAGGCCATGCTCGACAACATCTACTTCGATCAGCTGTTTCTCGGGGCGAGCGCCATTGCCGATGACGGCTGGATCACCAGCCACGATGCGGAAGAAGCGCGGGTCAACCAGCGCATGGTCGAGCGCGCCAAACAGACCTTCGTGCTGTGCGATGCGGGCAAGCTCGGCGAGCGCGCGACCTACGGCGTTCTGCGGCTCGCCGAACCCCTGCACCTCATCACCAGCGGCGCGCTCTCGGCGCCGCTTCTCAGCCATATCCGCGACAGTGCCACGACCCTGACGCTCGCCAACAGGGACGCGCCCAATGGCTGACTGGATCGGCGCGACCGACGGTGGCGGCAGCAAGACCGCCAGTGCGCTTTTGTCGAGCAGCGGCGAACTGGTACCGCTGCCCATTGCCGGCGGCTGCAACCCGCAGGACAACCGCGCCTGGAAGATTGAGCTGGAGCAGGTGATGGTTCACCTTCGTTCGGGCGCGCCTTCGGTCAAGGCAGTGACCATGGGCATGCCCGGCTTTGGCGAGGTGCGTGAGCTCGACCGCGCAGTTTCAGCCGTGGTGACAGCTGGGATGGGCGCGACCGCATTCATCTGCAACGACGTTGAAATGGCATTTCACGGCGCCTTCCCGCAAGGCGAAGGCCTGCTTCTGCTCGTGGGTACCGGCTCCATGGCCATTGCGGGCACACAGGCTGGAGGCAGTACCCGGATCACCCGCGTCGGCGGCTGGGGCGACAGTTTCGGCGACGAAGGCTCCGGCTACTGGATCGGACGGCAGGCGCTCAGCCTCGCCACCAGAGAACTCGACGGACGGCTTCCCGCCACGGGGTTTGCCGAAAAACTCTGCCAGGCGCTCCATCTCTCCCTCGATCGCAATCCGCTAGCCCTGATGGAGTGGACCGCCCACCAGGACCACACCCGCTCGGCCATCGCCTCGCTGGCGCAGACCATCAATGGCCTCGCCGAGGATGGAGACATGCGGGCCAGGGAGGTTCTGCAGGACGCGGCGCACTACCTGGCGGAGCATCACGCTGCGGGCATGAGCAAGGGCGGACTTTCCTCCGGCACGCCATGGGCCACGGCCGGTTCGGTGTTTGACAGTGCAATCATCCTCGGCGCGGTCAGCACATTGATCGGACAGCCGCCCGTGGGCGCCGCCCTGCCCCCGATCGGCGGCGGACTTCTTCTCGCGGCACGGCAGGCCGGCTGGGCCGTCGATACCGCATTCATTGACAATCTCGCGCGCCAGCTGGAGCTCGCGCCACCCTCGCATAAAAGGACATGAAATCATGAACGCGACCCTTCGCAGCATCACCGAGCAGTTCCCCTTCTGGAAAAAGGCTCAGATGCCGAAAAAGCTGCAGGTAACAGACGTCCCGCGCATCGTTATCGGCTGCGGCACCTCCTACAATCTGGCGCTGAGTGTCGCGGCGGCGATGAATGCCAATGGCATTTCGGCGCTTGCCGTGCCAGCCGGCGAATGGATCGTGCGCCCGCAAGCCTACTCTACTGCAACGAGCTGTGACGTGATCGCGCTGTCGCGCAGCGGCGAAAGCACCGAAACGGTTCAGGCCGCCGAAGCCAGCCGGGCCCGCGGCCAGCATGTCATCGGCATTACCTGCGCACCCGGCTCAAGCCTGTCGAAGGCGTCAGACACGCCGATCGAATTTTCCACGCATCCGCAGGAAGGCATCGTGATGACCTGCTCTGCCAGCCTGATGCTGATGGCGGGCCTGGCGCTGGCCGGCGTGGCCTTCACCGAGGCGGAGATCGACCAGGCACAAGCCTTCATGGCGGCGATGGACGCCGTCGACGTCGCCGTCTACGGGCCGCGCAGCCATTTCGTCTTCCTCGGCGGAGGCGTGAACTATGGCGTGGCGCTTGAGGGGGCGCTGAAACTGCAGGAAATGGCAATCTGCTACACGCAGGGCTTCCATCCCGGCGAATACCGCCATGGACCGGTGAGCCTTCTCGACGAGAAGACCTGCGTGGTCATGCTGTACAGCGAAGAGACGCGCAAGCACGAGAGCGAACTTGTCAAGGAACTGCAGGACAAAGGCGCCGTGGTTCTCGGCTTCGGCGGCGACGGCGACATCTCCCTGGCGCATGGCTTTTCCGACGGTGCAGCGGCGCTCGGCGTACTTCCTGCCCTCCAGATCCTGGGCGAACGGTATGCCGTGCGCAAAGGCATCGACACCACCGCACCGCGCAACCTCACCAAGGTCGTCATGCTGGAGGCGAAATGAGCACGCCGCTGAACGCTCTGCTTACGCTTCACGCCTTCGCCGACGCCGGCGACCCCAGAGGGCTCACTTCGGTATGCAGTGCACATCCGCTGGTGATCGAGGCGGCCTTGATCGAGGCGCTTCAGACCGGTTCCATCGCCTGCATCGAGGCAACCTGCAATCAGGTCAACCAGGAGGGCGGCTACACAGGCATGACGCCGGTTGATTTCCGCGACTTCGTGCTCGCCATTGCAAGGACCGTCGATTTTCCCGTCGGGCGCATCCTGTTCGGCGGCGATCATCTCGGGCCCAATCCCTGGAAGCACCTTCCTGCCGACGAGGCGATGGCCAAGGCCGAGGCGATGACGTATGCCTATGCGGCGGCAGGCTTTGGCAAGCTCCACTTGGATGCCAGCATGGCCTGCGCCGACGATCCCACACCCCTGTCGGTGGCCACGATTGCAAAACGGGCAGCAAGGCTCGCAATCGCCGCCGAACAGGGTGCAAGCGAAGGCAGTCATCCAGCTCCTGGCTATGTCATTGGGACCGAGGTTCCTGTCCCGGGCGGCGCCATGGAGGAACTCGATGTTCTGGAAGTCACCTCCCCCGCCGATGCCGCCACAACGCTTGCCATCCACGAGGAGACGTTTCGGGAAGCCGGGCTCGAAGGCGTTCTGGATCGCATAGCCGGCCTCGTCGTCCA
The DNA here is from genome assembly GCF_000705355.1 of Pseudorhizobium marinum. Lineage (NCBI taxonomy): Bacteria > Pseudomonadati > Pseudomonadota > Alphaproteobacteria > Hyphomicrobiales > Rhizobiaceae > Pseudorhizobium > Pseudorhizobium marinum. Next base: position 33,856 of record NZ_JMQK01000028.1, on the reverse strand, counting down.
GCCCGGGGTCGAATTCGGCAACGCCAACGTGATGCGCTTCAAGCCCGAGGAGGCCTCGGATCTGTCCGGATGGCGTCAGGCCACGGGCGGGATCGTTTTCGAGGCCCACTCCACCGACTACCAGCCGACCGAGGCATTGCGCGCCCTCGTCGCTGGCGGCTTCTGCATTCTGAAAGTTGGACCGGGCCTGACGTTCGCGCTCAGGGAAGCGTTGTACGGCCTTGACCAGATTGCCGGCATTCTCGTGCCCTCGTACACGGGGGGCGCACTGATGCGGTCGATGGAGGCCTCGATGCTTGCCGCGCCAAAAAACTGGGCCGGCTACTACCCGGGCAGCGACGAGGAGAAGTTCGTGCAGCGGCACTTCTCCTATTCCGACCGCATCCGCTACTATTGGAACCTGCCCGAGGCGCAGCGGGCGGTCGAGGCTCTCTTTGAGGCTCTTGGCGAACGGGATCTGCCCGAGACACTGGTGAGCCAGTATCTCGCCGGGGTCTACGACGACGTCTCGGCCGCTAGGCTGAAACCGACGGCCCGCAATCTGGTGATTGCAAGCATCCGCAAGGCCCTTGCCCCCTATAGTGCAGCCTGCAGCAGAGGCTGACAAACCAGTTCACCAGGGTGAGCGGATAACGACATCGCCAGCGCCGGCCCGGCGCAAAAAAAGCAGGCGCCGGCTCTGTCCGATCTGCGCGGTGGTCAGGACGAGGGGCAAGCTCTGGAGCAGTGTGGCGTCCTTGCCGATGTCCACATTGATGGCTGCGACCTTCGGCTTCGACGCAATGATCGGGTCGATCAAATCGCGATCATGCCCTCTGACGAACCCCGTGTCCCTGCCGCGTCAGCGTCATTTCTGCTGCTGAGACATAGTTGTGAGAATATCCTGTCCATGTCCTTGCAAAGCACCCGTTTTCGATCAATGGATAATGCTATTGCTTACGGGGGGATTCGATGGCTACTTTGGTTCAACTGCAACATCCTAGTTCTGGGGTTGGGAAAACTGGGTTTTACGGCTTCAGCTGGACAAGTTTCTTTTTTGGCGGCTTTCCCGCTCTTATAAGAGGAGACGTCGGAATTGGCCTGGGAATGCTGGCTGTCGGCTTTATCGCCGGCTTCCTAGGGATTGGTTTTGGCTGGTTTTTCGTAAATCTGATCTGGGCTTTCATATATAACAGAATATACACTAACCGTCTTCTTGAGGCGGGCTATAAGTTGGCGGATACGCCTGAGCGAAATCATGCGGCCCGTGCGGCTCTGGGTGCCGGCGAGCAGGCTCTGTTCACGCGATAACTGTTTCGGAAGCTGGACCAATCTGATCTGACGTGGCGCTAGCGCACCATAGCGGCGGGCGCTGCAGGATCAAACATGCCTGCGTCTGCGTCATGGCTGGCAGGACATTGCAGTAACGCTAATGGTCTCCTCTCCCTAGGATGCGGACTCATTAGCTGAGGCAATCCATATCCTCGTCGCGGCAAGCTTGAGGGCGGCGAGGTAATTGTCCGCGCGCCGGTCGTATCGCGTCGCGAGGCCACGCATCTGCTTGATACGGTTGAAGAACCGCTCCACGAGATTGCGCTGACGGTAGACCCAACGGCTGAAGCTGAACGTTTGTTTTCGATTGGCCTTTGCAGGGATATTCGCCCAGCATTTGTGTTGCTTGGCAAAGTCACGAATTGCGTCGGTGTCGTATGCTTTGTCAGCAAAAATCGTTGCGCCGGGCTGTAGGTCGTTCAGCAGCTTTTCGGCCATCGGTGCATCGGCAGCCTGACCAGCCGTGAGTTCCAGCCGAACCGGTCTGCCGTCCGCATCGACAAGAGCATGGATCTTTGTCGTCAGGCCGCCGCGGGAACGTCCCATGCAAGGATCGGCAGAGCCCCCTTTTTAGCATTGGCACCATGCTGGTGAACGCGAACACAAGAGCTGTCGATCATCACGATATCTCCATCGTAGCGCTTTGAAACAGCGTCCAGAAGACGATCCCAGACGCCCGCCTTGCGCCAGCGGGAGAACCGATTGTAGAGCGTCGTGCGCGGACCGTAACGCTCCGGCACATCTCGCCAGGATGAGCCAGTCCTGAAGCGCCATAGGATGCCGTTGATCACCCGGCGGTCGTCGACACGTTCAACTCCACGGCTATTGTTCGGCAGCAGCGGTGCAATGACAGCCCATTCTTCATCGCTCAATTCGTGACGGCGCATGGCAATCTCCTTTCAAGGAGATTGAATCACACGCCGTCAATAAGATGAACCCCGTTTATGGGGACACTGCCTAGGCTCACCACCTTTCTGAAGGGTGGATGGATATGCATGATTCACCAAAAGATCATGCAATCTGGGGTCGCTCTTCCTTTTTTGTTGCAGACTCTGCGCGCAGATGGCTATCATTTTTCCGGGCATAGAAGGGGCTAGGGTATGTTTGAAATTCATCGACGCACGACGAGTGCGGTGGTTGCGTTCGCGTTGACTGCACTATCACTCAGTGGCTGTACAACTGTTCCTGGCGGGGCATCATATGCGTCACGCACCGCCATGGATCGTGCAATCGGCCAGTGCGTGGCCAGTGTAGTGTTGTCGGCTGGCATAGGTGCCCTAGCCGGTGCGGCTATCAACGGTGGAAGGGGTGCCGGACAAGGCGCCATCATTGGTGGCGTGGCCGGTGCCGGGGCTTGCGCCGTGCTGATGCAAGTCGCTGCTGCCGAAGATCGGGCACGTGTTCGAGAGGCTGAACTGGATGCGATCGCTGCCAACTCGACCCGCACAACTCGCTTCTCCAACAATAGTGGGAAAAACGTAGCTGTCACCACCAGCGTCTCAAACGCTCCGATTCCGACTCCGAGAGCAACGGCAGCATCCGGGGGTACTTCGACAAAAACGGCTGACAGTTCGAAGTCGCAGTTCACGGCATGCCGCTACTCACAGCAGACCGTCAATGTCGCTGGCCAGACTGCAAGCGGCGGCAAGCAGCTTTGGTGCCGCCTGGATACAGGCGACTGGAAGCCAATCGCGTCGTGAGGCAGTGGGGATGAATATAATGACAGACAATAGCCAAGTGGATGGCTACAGAAGCCTCGATCTTTCCCCAAGCGGAGAGCTCGTGAGCAACCTACTCGCTGGTCTCCCCAACGAGGTGGAAACCCAACAGATCAGACTCACGGACCATGTGGGGCAGTTACCTGCCAATCTTACGCCTTACATGGCGTCCTGGTACCGAAGCTATATCTCTGGTCCACGCGGCCAAGCCCTCGACGCTGTTTCGACCATCCTGGGAGTAAACAACGATCAAAAAAGAACCCGCGGCGTCTTTCTTGAGCGAACAATTTCGCACGAGCAGGATCGTCGCATTGAGCAGAAACGTCAGGCCCAAAAGAGCAGTCGTGAGAAGCGGGGCGCCGACTATGAGCGCTATGATTCCGCCCGCCACGAGTATGCCAAAGCAAAGGAAGACTACGACGAGCTCCGTGCGCGTCACGGAAGGGAGGCTAGACCCACGCCCATCTGGTACCTGCCAGCAATTGGCGTAATCGGCGTATTTGAAGCGCTGATCAACTTTGAGAGTTTCAGCGCCCTCGAGATGTTCACACCGGCAATTGCGACGGGGGTCACAATGATTGTGGCTATCGCCATTGCCTATGCCTCACATCTTCATGGCACGGTCATCAAGCAGCTGGAATCTCGTTTTGGAGCTCACCGAAAGGACGGTGATCGGGCGAGTTCGGCTTGGATGCTCAGCATCGGTTTTCTGCTACTCTCCTCGGTACTGTCCCTTGTATGGTACGCGCGAAATAGCCTTCTTGCAGAACGGCTTCTCGAAAACTCTGTGATCGGCGGTGAAGCCCCGAGTGCGCTCTTTATGATCGGTGGCTCCATGATCGGCAACGTTCTGGTCTGGCTTCTCGGCGTGGCAATCGCTTTCTATGCGCACGACGAAGACCATAACTATCCGCAAGCATTGCAGCACAAGCTAAAGGCGGAGAAGAAAATGTATGCGCTCCATGAGCGCATCAATCAGCCGCTGAATAGGGAGTTCGAGAAGATCGACGCGATGTGCGAGAAAGAGATCGCGCAGGCTCGCAACAAGCACGCGTCGTTGGCGTCAGACACCGAATTCTCTATCGGCCGTTCTCTTCTTGCAAAGGTCGCAGAACAAGACGCCCGTGTCATCGCGGCGCTTGAACTGTATCGGATGCAGTTGACCTCGGCCTTGCGAGGCAAGCGAGCCCAATTCGAGGTGCAGCCCGAGTTGGATGCCGTTGAAGAGGAGATGCTGGACGCAACCCGGTACGCAGCCCGTCCTCTTGCCCTCAAATACCTCTAGGAGCTTGGGATGAAGAGACATTTCCTTTCCTGCATTCTCCTGTGCAGCATCACCTTTCCCGCAGCAGCTCAGGTCAAGACTGTAGACACGTTCTGTTCGAGTGAGACTGGCGAACCATCGCTGCGCCATACTTACGTTGTGATCGACGGAGCAGTCGCAACGGAGGACGCCCCGGAGGGGCCTTCGCCCGATAACACGGCGTGGAGACGCTTCGCTGCCCAGTTCTTTGATGCCCGCAATGTCGCTATCGACCAAATGATGTCGCCGCGGGAACGGATAACCATTGCCATCGCCAATTCTGACGGATCTGGCCTCACACCGCTGTTTACTGGGTGCCTTCCGACCGTTGGGAAGGAGGAGGCCGCAAAGCTGGACCAAGAAACCACCAGCATGCAAACGTTCTTCGGCAGCGATTGGCGGTCTGCGAATGAGAAAGCCGCAGAGGAGTTTTCCCGAACCGCAACCATCTCGTTGGTACAGGGCATGAAGAACGCTAAAATAGGTTCGCCAGCCTCACGTCTCGACTTCGCACATGGGGCCCTCATCCAGTCCCTCAGCCGTACTAAGGCCTATTCCCTCTCCGATGGGCTGCCACGTCTGATCATCTACTCCAATCTTTCAGCCTACAACCTGCCTGTGGCGGACATCGCTACAGCGAGGGCTCAGGGACGGTCGGACGCAGACGCGATTACCCTCGATCTCCAGCGCGTCGAAGTCGGACTTTTCTCGACGGGGACAGCGGTTAGCGAAGAAGCCGCAGAGTATCTCAAGGCTTTTTTCCTCACTGCAAAAGGCAAGGTTGAGACAATTGCTGGTGAGGGCGGAGCGATTGGAAGCAACGGCGTTCCAATCAAGGTCGCAGTCTATCAGGGCGGCATCTCCTATGGCGGCGATCAATACCCAGTCCGGATGCGCCTCGCGCAAGATGTAAATGGCTCGGTTACGATGTCCTGGATTGAGGAGCAATCCGACCGGCTGCGCTTCGTGCCATTTGGCGGCATCCTCAACTGCACCGACGGTGACAATTGTACCTTCGTCGGCGACCGAGTGTTTGCGCAGATATGGAGCGACAAACAAGGTGCAACACCGACATGCGAGGGCTGGATGCCGTTTGGTGGCCTGCGTGAATTGTCTTTCTCCACATCCGGAGATCAACTCAAGGGAAAAATTTCCGACTCGATTTGTGTCATCAACGGCCAGGAAGACGGCATCAGCTTCACCCTCCAACGGGTCGACAATGCGGTCTTTTAGATTATTCTTCGGGAGCCTGGTGATCGCCGCAATGTTGCAAAGCGGCACGGCCCTTGCCGCGTCAGACGCATGTCCGGTTGAACTTCCACCCGGGCTCCCCTGCCCGGTCGATGCATGGGAGACGGTCGGAATCGAGCATGCGGACCGTCTCGCAAGGCTCAAGAGGTTATCGAAGGGAGACCAGGCTTTCACCTTTTACGAGGAGTCGGTATCCGCGGCCGCGCACGGGCTTGTTGAATTCCCCGCAGATATTCCGGTTTTGCGCGTGGTGGCCCAGCAGGACGTTTTTTTCGACAGTGGCAGCGACAAGATCCGGCCGGAAGCATATCCTCTTCTCGATGTCATTGCAGAAAGCCTAAAGCTTGAGCCGCCTGATGTGGCCTTGTTTGTTGCAGGGCATACCGATTCCGATGGAAATGACGAACCCAATCTGACGTTGGGTCTGGCAAGGGCACATGCTGTTGCGTCAGCGCTCGTAGTGCGGGGCATCTACCAGGCCTCTATCTATCGCGTGTCGTTCGGGGAGTTCATGCCGATCGTCCCCAACAACAGTCCAAGAAACAAGGCGAGAAACCGCCGGGTGGAATTTCTCTTCGGTGCAAAACCTGAAGCGCTTGTGGTTGAGATAAAGCGTCAGAACGTAAAGCTGTGCGGCGATGTTTCTCTTCAGGAGGAGTGCCGCAAAAACGTTCGCATTGAGATCGAGCAGATTTCGGTCCCGCTTGAATTTCAACAGAGAGTTGTCGAACTTAACCAGGAATCCTCCGCTGTCGAAACGACTCGGAGCAAGAGCGCTGTGGAGGTGCAGAAGGCTCGGCAAGAGGTTGAGATTAAACGCGAGCAGATCCCGGTTACCATCAGCAGACAGAAGATATATGTGGACCTGGGTAGGTAAATTCCTGCTCTCTGTTGGTCTGGCGGTATCGTGCGTCGACGCAACATTGGGCGCAGTCCCAGATGCCAGTGTTTTGTCGTGCAGAGAGAGGTTCGCTAAAGACCTTTCTCCCAATGGCTCCGGAGGCTGGTCAGTGGTGGAAGGGCAAGGTGGACCGGTTCTCTGCCTCGCCGGCAGCCTGGTCGATATCGACCTCCCCAAGCTTCTCATGGTTCTTCGCGCGATGCCGAGGCTCGATATCGTGGTCCGCACGACGGGAGGGCCAGTTGATCTCTGGCTCTCGATTGCGGAAAATCTGATCGGCAGGATTGGGGCTCTCTACGTTGATGAAGCTTGTTTCTCAAGCTGCGCTAATTATCTGTTACCGATTGCGGATAAGGTGATAGCGGAATCCGGCTCCCTTATCGTCTGGCATGGGGGTCCCAACCCCTGGTCGTCGCAACCTCTTGCGGGAGCAGAAGTCACGGATGCGATAGAATACGACCAGCTTTCCAACCGGACAAAGAGGCTCTATGAAGCAGTTGGTGCCGACGTTCGGTTGCTGGCCTACACCTCCGAACCGCCTTCGCCAAAGAAGCTCGTCCGCCTGTTCGGGGCAGAGAGCGGAGAAGTTACCGTATCGGGCTATGCCTTGTCGCCAATACGTCTCGCGGAATGCTTCGGTTTCAGAAACCTCAAGTCGATGTGGCACGCCGGAGGTGACCGGGCTGTATACGAGCTAGGCAGAAGCCGAAGTGAACACCTCACTCTCCTTGAGACCCCACAAAACGATTCTGACGGCACCGTCGAATGCGATTGAGGGAGGCGTCTTACCGGCGCACGGAATATCGGCGCCGTCACGAAGAAGCTCCGCCTACTACGTCTTCGCCAATTGTTCTCGAGAATTTGGCAGCGCCGCGTAGCCTCTGGTTACGGGCAGACTGCCTGCTGTCGGACGGCCTGCCCTCTCAAGCATCCTTAGATACGTCGCTTCACCTGCCCAAACGTCTGGCCAGGGATCGGCAGGATACGGTCAGGCGGGGCCGCTGCTTCCCATCGGCCAAACGCTCTGGAGCTTTTCGCCGTCCAATATCCGTTTGCGGCAACTGGACTCGGCCTTGCCATTGTCGTCAGCTGCGTCCGCGATGGTTTTTACCAGTTCCCTCGGGATTACCACCACGCCACTGATGTCCCCAAAGATCACGTCGCCGGGACGAACCCGCACGCCATCTATATCCAGGTCCACCTGGGACTGGGTCGGTTCCATGCGGCCCGAGACACCCACCGGGCTGGCCGAACGGGCAAACAGCGGATAGTCGAGGTGCCTCACCTCGGCCAGATCGCGCACCGTCCCATGCACGACCGTTGCGGCTGCCCCTGCAACCTTGGCGCCGGTCGACATCAGCTCTCCGGTTCCCGATCCCTCCGCGCACGAGGCATCCACCATCAGAACACCGCCCTTGACCACGCCGTCGATGGCCGCATGATAGACGTCCTGCGGCTGACCGACTCGTGTGCTGGGCTCGTAAAGAACCGTGACTGCCGGTCCGCATACCACCTGGCCTGCTGCGAGACTCCCGAACAAGGATATGCCTTTGAGATGACCGTAGGCGCCGTGTTTGTCCATGACGTCGTGGATGTCGCCCGAATACCACTTGGAGAGCCGTTCGATCGATTCCCAATCTGTTGCGGCATAGTCGTAGGTCATTGCGATGCTCCTTGGTAAGCTTCTGGTGCTGATTGTGTGCTGGATTGGGCGTCGACACCGCAAAGGTGCACCGCGATGCCGAGCTCCATGGCCAGTGCGGCCTTGACGCCCATGGAGCGGTTTGCCTCGTTTGGCGAGTTAGCGTAGACGACTTGAATGTGATTGGCCTTATGGCGCGCCATCATTGCATCGCGGTCCACGCCGGTGAGGACCGCATGCATGATCGGCCATTGCGGGTTGGTGGCCTCGGAGCGTCTGCGGGTCTCCATCTCGGGCAGTGACACTGCCTGGCCACGGCCGATGTCCATCTGCAACCGGTTATCCTCTATGTAGATCCTGCTCCAGACCAGTTCCCCAGGCTTGGCCACACCACGCAGGGTGCCACCGCCGGCGGGAAAGAACATGGGTGGCTGGCGCAGGCTTTCTGATCCTGCCCATCCCCCTTCGTGATGCGCTGGAGGAGCAGCCCCGGAAATCTCGAAGACCCAGATGAAGTCATCCCGGGACCCTGACCGGTCGACGTCACCCCAACGCAGGTCGTGAAGCGTGGTCTCGACAGGTTGCCCCAAGGCGCGATGCACGCGATTGATCAAAAGGCCGTCGAGGCCTGCGCACTCGTCCACCTCGTTGAAGTGAACGATCGCCTGCCCTTGGCGAATGATGCTTGCGTCCTCCCGCATGACGTCAGGACGATCGTCGTTGTTGAGCATGCCCTCGACGAGATCTGACGCTGGCAGAAGATCCTTCAGGCCCTGCTGGTACTGGATGCCGATCGCCTCGCAACCGAAGGAATCGGCCATTCGCACGGCGGCAATGTACATGCGGCATTGGTGGATCACCTGCTGCTGCGTCAACTCCAGAGTTGGGTCACGCCCCAGATGAAAGCGCATCCCCCGGTCGAGCATCCACTGGTAGACGGCGCGCGCCTCCTCCTCCTCCACAGCCATGGTGGCGTGATAGAGGGCGGACTGCGACAAGCGCTCCTTGTAGACGCCCAGCGGCATCAACAATTCGTCCGGCACGATGGCATTGTACATGCCCATGCAGCCTTCATCGAAAACGCCGAGGATCACCTTCCTGTGGCGGATATCGTCGGCGATGGACGCTGCCAGCCTGCGATCCTCCTCGACAAGGCGCGCCGGGTCGAACGGGCGCACGTGGGTGATCGGGTGATCCAAAGTCCCGGTCTCGATCCAGGTCTTGAGCCCCGACAAGAAGAATACATCGTCGAAGCTCTCGCTCCAGAGCGTGGAATAGCGCACGCCTGCCTTGGTCAATGAGCCGTTGAGGTTGAGCATGCCGACGAGCCCCGGCCACTCCCCTGCCCAGTTCGCCACGGTGAGGATCGGCCCCTTGTGGCTGACCAGACCAGCCAGCACGTGGTGAGAATACTGCCAGACTGCTTCGGCGACGATGACCGGCGCTTCCGGATCGATGTCAGCGAAGATATCCATGCCTTCGCGTTGAGATGCGATGAAGCCGTGGCCTTTGTCCGCCTTGAAGGGGTGTGCGCGGCAGACGCTATGTCCCGTGGCAGAGACGGCTTCTGCGATGCGCGCTTCCATGGCCTGCTGGGCCGGCCAGCATTGGACATTCGCGCTTTCACGCAAGTCACCACTGGCGACCATCTGGATTGTCGTCATGATCCCGTCTCTCTTCTCTCAAAGCTTGCTCCTGCACCGCTCATCAGCGCGCAATAGGCGGCATAATCGTCCTGCATCCGGCGGAAGACAGTGTATTTGGCGTCATGGTAGCGGGCGATCTCTCGCCCACGCGGCTCGATGACCCTGGCCGATCCGCTCATGCTGCGCATGGCCTCATCGAGACTGGAATAGTCCCCGGCGGCGGCGGCTCCGAGCATCGCAGAGCCAAGCAGCACCGGCTCGGCCTGGTCCGGCACGATCACGCGGCAGCCGCTCGCATCGGCGTGCTCGCGCAGGTACAGGGGGTTGCGGGCGAGCCCGCCACTGACGACGAGTATGTCGACCATGACTCCCTTGGCGCGCAGCACCTCGATGATGTGACGGGTGCCATAGGCGAGTGCCTGCTGCGTTGCGAGATACTCGACCGCCAGATCGTCGAGGCCGGCGTCGAGCGTCAGTCCCACAGACGCTCCCGTGCGCCATGGTTCGGCCAGCGGTGAACGGTTGCCGTGAAAGTCGGGCTGAACATGGCGCTGTCGCGTCAGGTAACAGGTCTCCTCGGAGAGGAATGCGAGACGCTCGTTCAAAACGTCTGCTGGCCGCCGTTCTGGGTAGGATGCTGTCAGCTCAGCGGCTGCAGCATGTCGGGCGATGACATGATCCAGTAAGGCGCCGGCCGCGGACTGCCCACCCTCATTGGCCCACCAGTCGTCCAGCAAGACCGCGAAGTAGGGCCCCCAGATGCCCGGCACATACATCGGCTTGCGGGTGAGCGCGATATGGCAGGTGGAGGTGCCGGCAATCACCGCCAGGCGCGCGCCAAGGTCGAGCCCCCCCTCACCATCCCCTGTTGCCAGTGTCCCCAGCGCCCCCGCATAGGCATCGATCAGGCCGGTAGAGACCGCCGTGTCCGCAACAAGACCGAGGTCTTGAGCTGCAGAAGGAGTAAGGCCGCCGGCGCGCACGCCCGCTGCTGCAAACCGGGTGCCGATTTGACCGAAGGCGCGCTCGGCGAGGTCGCTCAGTCCGATCGCCTCAAAGAAGTGAGCGTCCCAGCCCTCCCCCTGGAGCCCTTCATGTCCCAGGTAGGTCCACTTGCAGGTTGAAGAACAAACAGAGCGGATGTCGCTGCCGGTTGCGCGATGAACGAGCCAGTCCGGCAGATCCCAGAACGTCTCGGCGCTTTTCCAGCTTTGCGGCAGCTCGCGTTTGAGCCACCGCAGCTTGGGGATCTCCATTTCCGGAGACATGACGCCCCCGACATGATCCAGAACCCGTGACCGCGTCTGCGTAATCGCCTCGGCGTCGGCAATCGCCCGATGATCCATCCACAGGATCACATCCTGGTCGGGCGCTCCATCGGGGCTGACCGTGACCGGTACCCCACCCTCCCCCGCCACCACCAGCGAGCAGGTGGCATCGAAGCCGATGCCGCTGACAGCCCCGGCGTCGACCCCGGAGGACGTCATCGTCTCTCGCACTGCGGTGACGACGGCGCCCCAGATGCCGGCCGAACTCTGCTGCGCAAGCTCCGGGCTCGGGCGAAAGGTCTCTATCGATGCGGCGGCGCTGCCAAGCAACCGCCCCTGCCGGTCGAAAAGTCCCGCCCGGGCGCTCCCGGTGCCGACATCAATGCCGATGTAAAAGCTCATCGCGCCGCCCCTCACCAGGCCGTGAAGCCACCGTCGACGACGACATTCGAGCCGGTCATATAGGAAGATGCATCGGAAGCGAGGAAGCGGATCACGCCGTTGTATTCGTCGATCTCGGCCTGACGTCCCATCGGCACGCGTTCCAGGAAGGCGTCGATGAACTCCTTGTCGAAGCTGGCCGTCTTCACACCGCCGAAGGAGATCAGGTTGACCCTCACCTTTTTCGGAGCCCAGTACGTTGCCAGATACCGCGTCATGTTCAGGAGGCCCGCCTTGGAGGCCGCGTAGGAGATTGCCTTGACGAAAGGCACGCCGTCTCTCTCCTCGCGATAGGCGTAGAGAGCCTGGTTGGGGGAGACCATGCCATAGATGGACCCGACGTTGATGATGGAGCCGCTCTTGGCTTCTGCCATGCGGCTGCCGACCACCTGGCTGGTCAACATGACGCCGGTCAGATTGGTCTCGATGATGTCGTCCCAGTACTTGCGGGGATAGACCTCGAAGGGCGCGTTCTGTTCGGCCGATCCGTCCGGCTTGGAGTCGATACCGGCATTGTTGACGAGGATCTGAGGGACACCCCAATCGGCAATGAGCTGTTCGGTCGCGGCTTCGAGCGCCGCCTTGTCCGTTACGCTTGCCTCGTAGACCCGGATGTTGTCGGTGAGGCCGGGAAACTTCTCAGCCATCTGGGCGTCGCTGAACGGGCGGCGCGAGAAGATCGCCACCTTGGCGCCCGCTTGCGCCAGCGATCGGGAAAATTGTGTGCCGAGCTGTCCCAGCCCGCCTGTGACGACGGCGATACGGCCTTCAACGGAAAATGGATCGTGCATGCAATTGCTCCTCGTGTTGGATAAACGTGGTCTATGACGACAGCGGTCTGCGCAGGCGTGCGGCGAGACTGCGAAGAATCGGGATGACGATGATGGCGCAGACCAGGATCCCCAGCCCGGCCGCCACCGGCCGGCTGAAGAAGCCGATCAGGTTGCCGTCGGCGATCTGCATCGACATGATGAAGTTGCGTTCGAGAATGGGGCCGAGCACCAGGCCCAGAATGACGGGCGCGATCGGAAAGCGATTGGACTCCATCAGATAGGCCACCAGGCCCGCCACCAGCATGATGGCGATGTCAAAGACCGTGTTGTTGATCGCAAACGATCCGACGACGCAAAAGACGAGGATGGTCGGCACGATCAGTCCGCGGGGCACGGCCAGAACGTAGCGGGCACCCTTGATTGCAAGGAAGCCGATGGGGATGAGAAACAGATTGGCCAGCGCAAAGGTCAGGATGACGGCCGTCAGCATCGTCGGGTTCTCGACGAAGAGTTTCGGGCCTGGATTGAGGCCCTTCATGAAGAGCACGCCGATGGCGATGGCGGTGACGGCATCTCCTGGAATGCCGAAGACGAGCGCGGGGACCCAGGCACTGGAGAGGCCGGCGTTGTTGGAGGAACTCGCCTCGATCAGCCCTTCTTCGTGCCCGGTGCCGAACTTTTCCGGCGTTCTGGAGAAGCGCCGGCTCATGCCGTAGGCAATCCAGGCGGCCAGGTCGCCGCCCACCCCTGGCAGGGCGCCGATCGACGCGCCCAGAGTGGAGCCGCGCAGGAAACTCCACGGGTAGCGGCGAAATGCGCCCCAGACGCCGGCGAACGGATTGCTGAACAGGCTTTCCTTGGCTGGCACAGGAGGAACGGTCCCTGCCGACGAAAGGCCGCGCAGCAGTTCGGCAAAGGCGAACATGCCGATCATCGTCGGGATGAAGCTGACCCCCCCGTAGAGGTCGATGACGCCGAACGTGAAACGCGGCTGGCCGGAGGTGACGTCGAGGCCGACGGTGCTGATCAGCAGCCCGAGGCAAAGCGAGAAGAGACCGCGCGCCGGCGCATTGGTGCTGACCAGCGCGGAGGTCAACAGCCCCAGCAGGGCGAGCCAAAAGAACTCGAAACTGGAAAAGTTCAGCGATGCTCGCGCCAGAAGCGGAGCGCTGACCAGCAGCACCAGCGCGCCGAACAGGCCACCGGCTGCGGAAAATATGATGCCGATCCCCATGGCGAGCTGTGCCTTGCCCTTCATATTAAGGGCGTAGGCCTCCTCGACGTAAGCCGCCGAGGCCGGCGTGCCAGGGATGCGCAGCAGGACGCCTGGGATGTCGCCGGCGGTGATCGCCATGGCCGTCGTCGCAACAATGGCGGCAATCGCCGGCACCGGATCCATGTAGAAGGTCAGCGGGATCAACAGTGCCGTGGCCATGGTCGCGCTCAGACCCGGGATGGCGCCGATGAAGAGCCCGTAGATGGAGGCAAGCAGCACCACGATCAGCACCTGCGGCTGAAGGACGATCCACAGCGCCGAGATGAAAACATCAAATGTCATTGAGCTAACCCAGGAGTGTCAGGGGCCCGGAGGGCAAGGGCACGTAGAGCAGGCGCTTGAAAGCGAAATAGGCAACCAGAACCACCACCAGCGAGATGATCGCCGCCGGGAGCGGACGCGCCCGCATCAGCAGCATCAGTGGCAGCGCGTACAGCACGCCAAACAGCGGAAAGCCGAGGATCGGCATGAACAGAATGCCGACAAGCACGCCGGAAATCGCCCACACGGCACAGGCAAGTCCCCGCCTTTGCCCTCTCCACACCGAGACATCCACCAGTGGGCCGCCATCGGCGGCGCGAACGCCGCCGATGAAGATGGACAGGCCGCAGCCGGCCATCAGCAGTCCCACGATCGTCGGCATCAAGGACGGCCCGAAGGTGGCGCCTGGCACCGAGGGGATGGCCTGGGAGTGCCAGGCCACCAAGATGCCGAACAGCAGCAGTGCAAGACCGAGAATCCGTTCGTCGAAGGTCATGGCGTGAGCTCCTGCGCCAGAGCTACTTTGCCAGGCCGACGGCCTGCATGGCGCTGACAAGGTCGTCGCGCGAGCGCATCACCGTGCTGGTGAAGGTCTCGGCGTCCTGATAGGCAACCGAGAAGCCTCGCGATTTCATCAGCGCGATGAACTCTTCGTCCTTGGTGATCTCGGCAAGCGCCTCGGACACCTTGGTCACCACCTCGTCGGGAAGGCCGGCTGGACCTGCCAGGCCGCGAAACGGCAAGGGCGACCAGGCGACGTCGAGCGCTTCTGATACCGTGGGAATATCCGGGTAAAGCGCACTGCGCTCGTCGGCCATCAGCAGGAGGGTCTTGGCCTCACCGGCATCGACCAGAGACTGCGCCTCAGCAGGAGACGTCGACACCACTTCGATGGCATCGGCGGCAAGCTGCTGCATGGCAGGCGCAGAACCGTCGGAGGCGACCCAGGGCGCTGCCTGCGGATCGATTTCAAGACGATTGAGCAAGCCCGCCCATGCCAAGTGCGAAAGACCGCCTCGATTTGCACCGGACGCCTTCAACTGCCCCGGGTTGGCCTTGACCGCCTCCACCAGCTCCTTTGCTGTGGCATAGGGAGCGTCTGCACGCACATTGATGCCGATGGCGTCGGCATTGAACCGGCCCAGCAGAGTGAATGCCTCTGGCGATGCCCCTGGCAGACCTTGGGCTTCGAACATGGTCGTTTCAATAGTGATTACCCCCAGCGTATAGCCATCCGGGGCAGAATTGGCGATCGTGATATGACCGACGAGGCCACCACCACCGGTGCGGTTCACCACGTTGAAGGGCTGACCAAAACGCTCCTCCAACTCCTGCGCAACGGCGCGCGCGGTTGCATCCGTTCCGCCTCCGGCCGACCATGGCACGATGACCGTGATGGCCCGCTCCGGCCATTCGGCAAAGGCATGCCCAACCGACCCCAGAATACCACCGATAATAGCAGATGCCGCTAGCGCAGCTTTGAACGCTTTCATGTCTTTCCTCCCAACTGCCCAGTGCTGGCAGGCAGTACCTCCGTTAGTGCAAGCGCCAGCACCTCATCGATCTCATGTCATAAGTCATATGTCAAGCATGACGGGTGCAGCTTGACAGCACTTATGTCATAACTAATTTGTGCTATGGCAGCACAGCAATGGCAGCGGTTTACGATGGCTGAGGGACACCCATGACACTGACGACCACCCAGACCCCAGGCCGGGACAAGCTGCACGCCGCCGTTGCGGCCGCAATGGAAGAGCGCATCCTGGCCGGACAGCTGCGCGTCGGCGAGAAACTGCCGTCGGAGGGTGACCTGGCGCGCGAATTCGGCGTGTCGACGCGATCCGTCCGGGAAGCCGTCCAGGTTCTGGAAACAAAGGGCCTCGTCCGAAGGCGCCATGGTGAGCGGACCACGGTGGTGCGTGCCGACGTCAGCGAGTTCCTCGATACGCTTGCTGTGACCGTCCGCCAGCTCCTGCGCGCCAACCCCCATCATCTGACCGAGGTGATGATCGTGCGCCGGATGATCGAAAGCGACGTCATTGATCTCTTGGGAACCGCAGGCAAATCGAAGCTCACCAAGGTCGAGGAGGCGTTGGCGGCAATGCTCGAGGCTGGCAAGCGAGAGGATTTTGCCAGCTTCACCGCAGCCGATGCAGCCTTCCATCAAGCCTTGGTCGACGCTGCCGGCAACAGCGTGCTGTCGATCGTCTACAACAACCTGCACGGACTTGTCGCCGAGGTCATCCGGGTCACCTCAAGCGTCCCGACCAAGTCGTATGACGCGGCCTACGCCGAGCACCTCGAGATCTACAACAAGATATGCAGCGGCGATCTCGAGCGCGCAAAGCTGCTCATGCGGGCGCACATCGACAACAGCACCGAGTACCTGAAGGTGGCACTTGATAAAAAAGACGGAAAACACGAGGCCGCTGCGGGTCAGTAACTCTGGCGGGTGCCGTTACGCCGACCGTGGGCAGAGGGTCCGGATCGGAGTTTGACCTCCTTGCCGTGTCGACCGATGTCCTCGGACGGTGCAGGTTCTCATCATGGCGCCGAGCCTGTCTCCATGCGAGGAGGAACCGGCGATCGCTGCCGGGACTTCAGGGCATGCCGGCTGATGTTCTACAGAATTTCACCTGATAGATCTCCCTCGATAGCTCGATCATACCCGGAACGGTCTCTCCCCGCGGCCATCAAGGCTGGAAGAACTCGCATCGCAGCCCAGGCCCATGGTTCTCTTTGAGAAGGTCCGTCCGCCACGCGTCACGCGATCCAGCGGGAACCGGTAGCAGAAACCCGGGGCTTTGTCTGGAGCGCCTGGACAGCATCATATAGACTCCAGAACGGTGATCCCTGCCACCCTTGCTGCCGTTGGAGAGATGGATGCCGAACAGCACGCCAGATAGCGCCGAGGCGATTGCCGTTGAGGCGTGTCGTGAGATCCCAGAGGGCGCCGCTTACGAAGAATGCATCGTCTGGACAACGGCCGAGGTGAAGATCGAGGAACAGGTTGCGGCTGATCGGGCCGACCTCTTCGTCATCATGGCGATCATCGCCCCACTCGTGTTGCTGGCCGTGCTGATATACAAGCGAGCCGCGGGCCAGTAGGCTGATCCTGGACGCATCATGACGATTTGAGATCCGAGCGGTCACATGTAGAATGCGTCCTTACCCTTTGGTTTTCTTCCATGAACCTAAATTAACTTTCGAATTCCTTGACCATGATGAAATCATCCCTCGACCACATGCCGCTTCGCAAGCAGAGGGAACTCGCTCGGGTTCTGGAGATCCTGCACGAGGAGTTCGAGGATGCTCTCAAAGAGGGGACGGCGGACTTCAAGAAGCGCGGGCGTATCCTGAAGATCATCCTGTTCGGCTCCTATGCCAAAGGCGGTTGGGTCGACGAGCCCTTCACCATGAAGGGCTATCGCTCGGACTTCGACCTGCTGGTCATCGTCAACAACCGCAAGCTCTGCGATTTTGCCGAATACTGGCACAAGGCGGCCGACCGGCTGATCCACGACAAGGCGATTGAAACGCCAGTCAGCTTCATTGTTCACTCCAGGCGCGAGGTGAATAGCTTCCTCAAGGAGGGGCAGTACTTCTTCTCTGACATTCGCAAGGAGGGGATTGTCCTCTATGAACTCGATGATGAACCGCTGGCGGAGCCGGGAGTGCTCTCGCCTGAGGATCGGCTGCGGGTCGCAAGGGAGCATTTTCATGAGCGGTTCTCGCTCTCGCAGACCTTCCTTAAAGTCTCGAAGTTTTGTCTCAGTGAAAGGGACTACAAGGTCGCGTCCTTTGAACTTCATCAATCACTTGAGCAGGCTTATTCCTGCGTCTTGCTGACGCTGACGAACTACGCTCCACCCTCGCACAACATCAAGTTTCTCCGCTCTCTTGCAGAAGAGCAGGATCGGCGTTTAGCAGATGCTTTTCCGCGCGATCAGCATCGCGAACGGGCCTGGTTCAACACCCTGAACGAGGCCTATGTAAAGGCACGGTATTCGAAGCATTTCGAAATCAGCGAGGAAGCGCTTTCCTGGCTGGGCGAGCGCACGGCCGCCCTTCATGATCGCGTGAAACTCGTGTGCGAAGAGCATCTGGCTCGGCTGGATCGCGACTAAGGTCAGTCGAGGGGCCGCTGCGCGATCAGCGGTGTCATCCAGCGACGCTTGCCCGGTTATGGCGTTGATTGCCCAGGCGGCTTGAGCCGCGGCCTCGAGAGGTGATCACATCAAAATCTTGAATCGGTGGCGCTTGATCGATTCATAACTGTCGTTGGACGCTGTCCTCACCATGCGCGATTCTTTGGCCATGAGCCAGCAATCGTATCATGTTCATGTTCGACGCCTTGATGGGGCCAGGAATATGGCCCGCTTCTACGCCCTATCAATTGAGAAGAACCTGTTCGGAGAAGTATCCCTCCTCAGGGCCTGGGGACGGGTTGGCACACGCGGCCAGCAGCGCATCGATCTCTGTCCTGACGAAGAACAGGCTTTGCGCCTGTTCCTGTCGCTGCTGCGGCAAAAGCGGCAACGCGGCTACGCGCCTTGCAACACGCGACCCTTACCGGCCGTGGCCGCCAAATCAAGCAGATCAACAAAGCCGGTTGCATCTGCGCCTTGATAAACCTGTTCCGTTCCGGAGCAGTGTCATTCTCGCTTTAACCTTTCTTGCCAACCTTAACGAGCGGAACCGGTTGCATCGAAGGCTCGATGCTGCTGTTCATGGCGACATGAAAGATTTTACGACAGATCTGATGAATTCCCGCTCGGCTGATGATCGCGCCCTGGAGTTCGATTTCGGAATCCGCGCGCCGGTTCGGCGCCTGGTCGTTCAGCTGGGCGAGAAAGGCTGGTCGCGGGCAGACATCGCCTATGCTCTGCGCGAGATCGCAGAGGAGGTTGAAATGGCCCAAGATCCAGAAGGAATCAGGCGCCCCGCCTCCTAATTGGCCTCACCTTCTGCCGTCCACGACGTTTGGCCGGCAGCTTCGCTTCAGACGGAGCGCAGCTTCCGGAACCTTACTGCGGCAGAGCATTGCGCCTGCTATGCAACCGCGCCAAAATCAACCGACGTCCCAAGACCTGTCGTTAACGTAGGGGTATTCATGTGGTGGCCCCGGCCAAGGGGCTGCGACAACCAAGTGCTATGTGTCTCGGTTCTGGTCAGTTCGCGGCAACTAACAAGGGGGAAAGTACCAGCCGCTGTTCGTCCGCCCCGATCGAGAGACCCGAAAAATACCGGATTTTCAGGGTGGCAGCACCAATTGCTCGAATTGTCGGCTTTGCCACAACACGCTCTTTACCACGCCGGAAGCCTGAAGAACGGTAACCATGAAGTTTTACGACTAAGGAAGGCCTCCAGGCGATGCTACCCACTCAAGGAGAGCATCATGTCCCGTCGTTTCAGAAATCTTCTTTGTGCCTTTGGTGTCTCGATCTCCATGTGGATCATCATCATTCAAGCATCCGTTGCATTCTATGATGTTGTCCGCCCTGGCGTGGACGGCATCACAACGGCAAGCGTCAGATGAAAACTGGATAACCAGCGCGAACTCCAGGTGACGCCGCCAAGCTGGAACGCCTGATGGCGCAGTGCACCACCGGGGCATCGTCTCGGTGCCTTCGCCTTCGGGTGGTTCTAGTCGGATCAAATATCCCAAGGCAGCAAAAACCTCACAAGCTCCCCTTTTTCCGCAGCGCAACACTGCGAGGACTGTCGCGTTCGCGATTAACCAAATATATACCTTCCTCGTGACTCGCGGGGACCAGTCGAGCTAGGACATCCGCTCGTAAGTTAATCGATTGCCCGGTGGCCTGCTCGGATCGCGCGGGTTGTTGCGTTCGCTCCTTGGGAACATCATGAACAACGATATCGATCTGCGCAGTCTGATGGGGATCTTCCGCCGCCAGATCCTGCTCATCCTGTCTTTCGTGGTCGGCTTGACGGCTGTTGCGGCCATTATCGTTTATTCGATCGAGCCGCGCTACTCGGCCTCCGCACTCCTCTTCGTCGATACATCCTCCAAGGATATTCTCGAGGCCGATCCCAGAAGCCAGAATGGCAGCACCGACAATGCGCGGGTGGAGAGTGAAGTTGCCATTGTTGCATCGGACGGCGTTCTCCTCGACGTGATCAATAGCCAGAACCTCGTCGCCGACGAAGAATTCGGGGTTAAAGTCGGGGTGGTCGGCCGTTTTCTGGAGATGATCCGCCTGAAGACTGCGGAACCGCCAAATCCGGCGGAGGCCGTTTCCGGTGTTCTCAACAACTTCCGAAAGGCAGTCAGCGTCAACAGGCGCGGCCTGACCTACCTGATCAACATCTCCGTCACCTCGAAGAGCCCCGAGAAGGCAGCGCTGCTCGCAAACGCCGTGGCCGAAACTTATATCCGCCGGCAGGTCGAATCCAAGGTATCGGCGACTCTTGCCTCACGCGACATTTTGCAGAAACAGGTCGAGAACGCCCGTGCGACCATTGCCGGTAGCGCTCGCAGCGTCGACGAGTTCATCCTTGGCAATATCAGTACGCTTCGGGAGCAAGGCTCTTCCAACGTCGGCCTTCTGTATGACGAACTGACCCGGATCCAACAGGAACGCCGCGAAGGGCTTTCACGGGTAGAATTGATTGACGAGACCCTGAAGCGCAATGATCTTGCCACCCTGGTGCAGAGCCTCGAGACCCAGGCAGCGGAGGAACTGGAGCGGCAACGGCAGGCGCTCGCCGGGCAGTTGGCCTCAGCTTCTCCAGCCAGTGCGATTGATCTTCGCGCCGAACTGCAGAAGCTCGATGAAACGATCGCCGAGGAAGGCCGCCGGGCGCTTAACTCGCTCCGTTCGGAAGTCCAGAACTTTGAACAGGAAGAATCTTCAGTACGATCTAGCCTCACCGACGCGGTCCTGACCAGCAATCTTCCGAACGAGACACTGACGCAGCTCTACAGCCTGCGGCAGACGGCCGAAGGCGCGCGGCGCGAATTCGATAACCTGTCCTCTCGCCTGCAGCGCCTTGATACCCAGGCTGCCTTGCAGATGGCAGACAGTCGGGTGGTCTCAGAGGCGCTGGCTCCCCGTGACGCCTCGTTTCCAAAGAAGAAGCTGATCCTGCCACTGGCTGCTGTCATGGCACTTGGTCTCGGCGTGGGACTGGCTTTCGTGCGAGAGTATTTTGTCGGCGGCTTCACCAATGAGGACCAGGTGGCAACCGTCCTGCGCTTGCCGCTTGCTTCCATCTCACCGCGAGCGACAGAAGGGCCGGGCCCCGACGACGCCGATGGGCACAGCCTTTCGGACATCATCATCCGCTCCCCGCTTTCGATGTTTTCGGAATCGGTGCGCCGCATTCGAGTGGCGATTGACCAGTGCCTCTACAAGAAGAACGGGCAGCGTGACGAAAACAGCGGCGGTACCGTCGTGATGATTTCATCGGCCTTGCCCAATGAAGGGAAGTCGACCATCGCCCTGTCGCTTGCCCGCACCTACGCTCTGTCGGGCAAGCGCACACTGATCATCGACTGCGACCTGCGCAAACCAAGCCTGCACCGGCACCTGGGCCTCGCGCCCGACACCACCCTGGTGACCTACCTGCAGGGCGGCGACGCGGGTTCCCTGCCAAAGCTCACCACCGCCGATCCCCACACGGGGTTGACCGTGGTTCTGGGGGGGCGACGGGGCAATAGCCCAACCGACCAGTTGCTGATGGGGCCGGAGATGGCGAGGCTCATTTCAGTTGCGCGTCGCAACTTCGACTACATCATCCTGGATACACCGCCGATCGAGCCGGTAGTCGACGGCCTCTACCTCGCCCGCCATGCGGATGTTATTGCCTTCGTGGTGAAGTGGGCCGCGACATCGCAGAGCAGTGCGAAACGTGCTGTGGCCGCTTTGCGTGATAGTGCGCCTGACGGGACACCCCTCCTGGCTGTTCTCAACCAGCAGGAACGCGCAAAACTATTGGGGTATTCTTCTTACTCTGACTATTACGTCGAATGAGGACGCAATCGCGTTCAGGATCCAATACATCATTCACAGCATGCAATATATTCGCGCAGTGTTTAAGCCATTTGCATTACGCCGGCAGCAAGAGCGCTAGAGTTAACCTCGACTTAAAATACCACATGACCCATTGCATTTTCCGCCGGTTGTGGCATATACGAAGTAAGTAAAGGTCGATCTTTTGGCTGATCCCGGCTCCATATTATGAAGAGTGGCTGCATCAGGCCGTACAACAACAAGGAAGAAATTATGAGTGCATTTTCCAAATCGCGCCTTTTGTTTACGGCCGCCACCATCGCTGCGGCAGTAACCTTTTCTGCGCCTGCGTTTGCGCAGGTTCCTTCAACGCCCGCTGAAGTGAGCGCTGCGGTCAGTGCAGCCGCCGCAAACGGAGCAACCGCCGCCGAAATTGCCGCCATCGTGAGGGTGGCTGTCGTTGCCAATCCTGCCGCTGCCGCTGCAATTACGCGAGCAGCTGTGGCAGCAAACCCTGCAGCTGCCCCCGAGATTGCTGCCGCTGCAATTGCGGCCGCCCCAGAAGCAGCTGATGAGATCGCATCAGCGGCAGCAGCAACCAGCCCATCTGAGGCCACTGCTGCTTCCGCAAACTAATTCGCATTAGAGACGCACCAGTCCGAACGGCCCGCCTGTTAGCGGGCCGTTTCCTTTTATGGATTCGACTTTTCAGCTGAAGACTTAGGTGCGTCGGCGTGAAGAATACTTTGGGAGAGATTATTCGCTGCCTAATGAAGATCCCTCCGAATTCGTTTTTTAGAGCCTATTGAAGTACAACCTCTTGCCCGTTTGAGCCTCCAGGCGGTTTGGCTGAGTACGGCCGCTCGTATGCTGCATAGATCGCCACACGCCCAATATATGTTGCCTGATTAATACACTCCAACGCTCGGATTAACCAATACTCCGAAATAGGTAGAAAGCAATTTGCACTGCAACAAATTATAGAATATGTTAATACCATGTTAACGAGGTAGTGAGTAACGACCATGATGGAAGCACGCGCATACGCTGATCCCGCCACGGAATCCCCTCGCCACTTCCGCTCACCTGTCGCTGGTCTACTTTCGCCAAGTGGGGTGGCGGCACCTGCTTTGCCAAAGCGTCAACTTGCCATCAAACGTGCGGTTGATTTGACCGTATCGGCATTTGCGCTGGTGTTGCTTCTTCCACTTTTCGTACTCGTTGCAGTATTGATCAAGCTTGAGAGCCCCGGCCCGGTCCTATTCACGCAGACCCGTTGGGGCCAAGGCGGGTCACGCATCAAGGTCTTCAAGTTCCGATCAATGCGAACCGACCTGTGCGATGCGTCGGGCGTAGCGCAGACGGTTGAAGGCGATCCTCGTGTCACACGCGTTGGGAAACTCATCAGAAAGACGAACGTCGACGAGCTCCCGCAACTCCTCAACGTGCTTTTTGGCGACATGTCGCTTGTGGGGCCAAGATGCCACCCGGTCGGGATGCTGGCTGCCGGCGTTCCCTACGAGGTCTTGGTTCCGACCTATCATGAGCGGCACGCATTGAAGCCGGGCATCACAGGTCTCGCGCAGGTGCGTGGGTTCAGAGGTCCAACCACGCGCACCTCCAAAGCAAGAGCCCGCATCTACTCCGACCTCTACTACGTTCGCAACTTCAGCCTCTTGCTGGACATCAAAATCCTATTCTGGACCGTCGCCTCCGAACTGAAGGGCGGCACCGGGTTTTAATCTCTGAAGCAAACTGTCTTCAGGAGCGGGGACTTCATGAAAAATGTATTGATCACCGGTGGCGCCGGGTTTCTAGGGGCCCACCTCTGCGAACGTGTGCTTGCTGCCGGCAATCGGGTTATCTGCCTGGATAACCTCTATACGGGCTCGAAAGCAAATATTGAGCATTTTCTGTCTCATCCCAACTTCCAGTTCCGGGAGTGGGACGTCTGCGACCCTCTCGATATTGAAGTAGACGAAATCTACAATTTTGCTTGTCCGGCCTCTCCGCCGCATTATCAAGCCGATCCTGTCCGCACGATGAAGATCAGCGTTCTTGGCGCTCTCAATATGCTGGACCTGGCCAAGAAGTATGGTGCCAAGATTATTCAGGCCTCCACGTCTGAGATTTATGGCGATCCGCTGGTTCACCCCCAGACGGAATCCTACTGGGGCAACGTCAACTCGATCGGCATCCGTGCATGCTACGATGAAGGCAAACGAGCAGCGGAGACTTTGTTTTACGACTACCATCGGCAGTACGGCGTCAACATTCGCGTCGTTCGCATTTTTAACACCTATGGTCCGGGCATGAACGCCGAAGATGGCCGAGTTGTCTCCAATTTTATCGTGCAGGCGCTCAAGGGAGAGGACCTGACGATCTATGGCGATGGTAGCCAGACCCGATCTTTCTGCTATCGCGACGATCTCGTCGAGGGGATCATCCGTTTGATGAATGCGCCGGACGAAGTCACTTTCCCGGTCAATATCGGAAATCCGAATGAATTCACAGTTCGGCAGCTCGCGGAGATCGTACTTGAGCTGACGGGTTCCAAGTCGCAGTTGATTTTACTACCCCTCCCCCAGGATGACCCCACACAACGGTGCCCAGATATTTCGCGGGCCCAGGACCATTTGGCTTGGCAGCCGAACGTGGAACTTAGGGAAGGGATTTTGAGAACAATCGAGTATTTTAATGATCAACTTTCCAATTTTAACCGTCTCAACAGAGCGTCTCGCGTGGAGGCAAGTGCATGAAGATCACAGTTATTGGATCCGGATACGTCGGTCTCGTTGCAGGTACCTGCTTTGCAGAAATCGGTCACGATGTGGTGTGTGTTGACAACGACCCTCGCAAGATCGAGGCTCTCAAGCAGGGCCAAGTTCCGATCTATGAGCCCGGCCTTGACGCACTGGTCAAGAAGAACCACGAGACGGGACGGCTGAATTTTACGGCCGATCTTGCTGACGCACTCAACGGCGCTCATGCGGCTTTCATCGCAGTAGGCACACCGCCCCGACCCACCGACGGCCATGCAGACATGAAATATGTCTATGCAGTCGCTCGTGAGATATCAGAGAAAGCAACCGGAGATCTGGTCGTCGTCAACAAGTCGACCGTACCGGTGGGCACGGGAGACGAGGTGGAGCAGATCCTTCTCAAGGCTCATCGCCCTTTTAAGTTGGCCGTGGTCTCGAACCCGGAGTTTCTCCGCGAAGGCGTAGCTATCGACGACTTCATGCGCCCGGATCGGGTCGTCATCGGAAGCGAGAATGATTGGGCGAAGAAGATCGTGTCGGCGATCTACGAAGTTGACGGTCTCGCAGGCGCCAACATTGTCCACACCTCCAGGCGCTCCGCAGAACTGATCAAATATGCAGCCAACGCTTTTCTGGCGATGAAGATCACGTTCATTAACGAGATTGCTGACCTTTGCGAGGCCGTGGGCGGCGATATCCGGCATGTGGCAAACGGTGTTGGACTTGACAGCCGCATCGGCTCGAAGTTCCTGAACGCCGGCCCTGGCTACGGCGGGTCCTGCTTCCCGAAGGACACGTTGGCACTTTCCAAGACCGCACGCGATCACCGCGTCCAACTGAGGACAATCGAAACGGTTATCCAGGTCAACGACAATCGCAAGAGAGCAATGGCGCTCAGGGTCCTTGATGCATGCGGAGGATCAGTACACGGCAAGACGATCGCGGTGCTTGGTCTGGCTTTCAAAGCTGACACCGACGACATGCGGGACTCGCCTGCCATACCTGTCATTCAGGCTCTGCAGGATTTTGGTGCAACCGTGCGTGCCTATGATCCCGAGGCAATGGAGAATGCAGCGAAGATCTTCCACGACGTGACGTTCTGCGAAGACGCGTTCTCAGCATCAAACGGGGCCGATGCTGTCATCGTCCTCACCGAATGGGACCAGTTCAAAACAATCGATTTGAAGCAACTGAAGAAGCAGGTCGCCGCACCGCTGGTTATCGATCTTAGGAATGTTATGCCTGAGGACGCTGTCGTCGCCGCGGGGTTTGAATACTGGTGCATCGGCAGGACGGGCAGCACCACCAGTCTACAACACTCCATCGCAGCAGAGTAAGCGGAAAATTACGGGGAATTACTATGGCTATCGCACTTGTAACCGGAGCCGGTGGGCTCATCGGATCGGAGGCAGTGAGCTTCCTTATCGACAAGGGAATGGATGTCGTCGGCATTGACAATGACATGCGATCTTACTTTTTTGGCGCAGACGCATCGACGAAATGGCGAGTTGCCGAGCTCGAACAGTCACATAAGCGCTACCGTCATGCCTCCATTGACATACGTGACTTCGACGCCCTCAACGCACTTTTTGCCGATCTCGGTGATGACCTGACCCTAATCATTCACGCGGCGGCGCAGCCCTCCCATGACTGGGCCGCAAAAGAACCTTTCACAGATTTCGGCGTAAACGCAGTCGGCACCCTCAACATGCTTGAAGCCACTCGACGCAATGCGCCTCAAGCCGCCTTTATCTTCATGTCGACAAACAAGGTATACGGCGACACTCCGAATTTCTTGCCGCTTGTCGAAACCGAAACCCGCTGGGAGATTGATGGAAGCCATCCCTACTTCGAGAAGGGCATCGATGAATCAATGAGCATCGATCAGTGCACCCATTCGCTCTTTGGAGCCTCGAAGGTCTCCGCAGACATTCTGGTTCAAGAGTACGGGCGCTACTTTGGGATGAATACCGCGTGTTTCAGAGGCGGCTGCCTCACAGGTGGCGGTCATTCAGGCTCGCAGTTACACGGCTTCCTCGCATACCTCATGAAATGCACCGTCACCGGCAACCCCTATACAATTTTTGGCTACAAGGGTAAGCAGGTCCGCGACAACATCCATTCTTACGACCTCGTGAATGCTCTTTGGCAGTTCGCCTCCTCACCCAAGCCAGGCAGAGTTTACAATATTGGCGGAAGCCGATTCGCTAATTGCTCAATGATCGAAGCAATTCAGATGTGCGAGCAGATTGCTGGCAAAAAACTTGATCACAGCTACTCAGACCAGAACCGCATTGGCGATCACATCTGGTGGATCAGCGACATCACGGCGTTCCAACGCGATTATCCCGATTTCTCCCTGAAGTACGACATACAGTCGACCCTTCAGGACATTCACGATGCAGGCAAGCCTCGCTGGAATAAAAGCGCATGATTGACAAAGGGAAGGTCAACATCATTGGTGTGGATGTGAACGTCGTAGATTACGACGGTGCTGTCGCAAAAATCGTACACGCAGCGAAAACTAAGACGCAATTCGGTGTATCGGCGTTAGCCGTTCACGGGGTGATGACGGGCGCGATGGATCCCGAGCACAGACACCGCCTGAATTCACTCGAGCTGGTCACACCGGACGGTCAGCCAGTCCGGTGGGCAATGAAGTTCCTCTATGGGGTATCCCTTCCTGATCGGGTATATGGTCCCAACCTGACTCTCGACGTTTGCAAGGCGGCGGCCGATGAAGGTCTATCAATCTATCTCTATGGCAGTCGTGAAGAAGTACTCGAACGTTGGATCAGTAATCTGGGGAAGCTTTATCCGGCGCTTAGGATTGCGGGCCATGAGCCTTCAAAGTTCAGAAAGCTATCCGCATCCGAAAACGATGAGATGATCAATCGCATACAAGCGTCTGGAGCAGATATCGTATTCGTGGGGCTTGGCTGCCCCCGTCAGGAAGTCTTTGTCTACGAGAACAAAGGTCGCCTTTCGTTGCCGATGCTTGCAGTGGGAGCGGCCTTCGATTTTCATGCCGGCCTGCTTCCCCAGGCGCCAAAATGGATGCAGGATCGAGGCTTGGAATGGCTCTTTCGGCTTCGCCAGGAGCCGAAGCGGCTCTGGCGCCGCTACCTGCACCTGAACCCCTTGTATGTCCGCAAAGTGCTCCAGCAGAAAATCGGAGCGCATAAGATGGTACCAGACCATCCTCATCAGCCCTCCGAGATGAGGTATGGTTGACCTGCCAAGTATTCCTCTTGAAGACCTAGCGGGTTCCGCCTAATGCGCATTCTGATGTTACACAACCGCTATGCTGCCCCTGGCGGCGAGGACATTTCAACACGGGTAGAGGCAGATATGCTGCGGTCGTACGGTCACGATGTGGACCTATGGGAGCTATCGAATGCTAGCATCTCAGGGAAAAACATCGTGTCAACGGCAGTCAACTCGGTATGGTCGCGAGCGAGCGCGAAAGCACTGGAAGATCGGCTAAGGACAGATCAGTTCGATATCCTTCACGTTCAAAACTTCTTTCCGCAGTTTTCCCCAATTGTCCATCGGATCGCACGTCAACATGGGGTAGCATCAATTCAGCATCTGCGGAATTATCGTTACACCTGTGTTAACGCGAGCTTATACAGGTCGAATGCTCCGTGCTTCGCTTGCGTTGGGAGCGCAATTCCCTGGAAGGGTGTCGCACGCGGCTGCTATCGAGACAGCATGATTGGCAGTGCGG
Organism: Pseudorhizobium marinum; assembly: GCF_000705355.1. NCBI lineage: Bacteria > Pseudomonadati > Pseudomonadota > Alphaproteobacteria > Hyphomicrobiales > Rhizobiaceae > Pseudorhizobium > Pseudorhizobium marinum. The sequence continues at coordinate 5,597 of NZ_JMQK01000028.1, read as the reverse complement.
TAGTGGCGACTATGTTAGGGGTCCATAAAGCCCTCGGCACATGGACTGGCTGCGTAAGCCGGTACATTGCTATCTCGGATTTTGTAAAAGAGATACACGTTAAGGCCGGTCTTCCGGCAGACAAAATTACTGTACGATCAAACATTGTTCCTGCATTTGACTCCGCTATCCAATCAACAAGGGAGCGGCGAGATGTCGTCGTCATAGCTAGGTTGGTGCCTGAAAAAGGCGTGGCCACAGCAATAGCTGCTTGGAAACAGATACAGAGCGACGGACACCGCCTTCGAATCATCGGCGGGGGCCCCCAAGAGGAAGAGTTGCGGTCACTGACAGAAAAGGATTCAACGGTCGTTTTCATGGGACAGATCAAGTCTGAGCAGGTCCGGGAAGAAATGAAACGTGCCCGTCTGACAATAGTACCTTCCCTTTGGGCCGAACCATTCGGAAGGACTGCTTTAGAATCAATGGCCGCTGGAACACCTGTCTTAGCGAGCCGTGTTGGCGGATTACCGGACGTTGTCGGGCACTGCAACGCCAATAGCCTTTTCAATGCTGGAGACGAAATGGATCTTGCTGCAAAACTACAGCCACTGCTGTCATCAGACCTGGCATGGCATCAGGTCATGGTCCAACAGCAAGAGCGATATTCCCGCTTGTACAATCAGGAACGTCTGTATCGGGAGACGCTCGAAATTTATCAATCTTGCTGTGCTGAGGTGAAGCTATGAACACCATCTCGGTTTTTGCTAAAACGATCCTCCCGCTATCTCAGACTTTCGTGCGGGACCATATCTTGGGCATACAAAACTTCCCCGTTGAGGTGTTAACCTGTCGCAACAGTGAGCCTTCTCGAATCTTGCCGATGTCAGCGGTGGAAATGGGTGGGAACAGACGTGAGGCGTGGTTAAGTGCCCTTACGGGCCGGGTAAATAAAGATGCTTCTGAAGTGCTGGATCGGTCATCCCTAGTACACGCACACTTCTTGACAGACGCGGCGTTCGTATACGCAGCAACTTCTAGACGGCAAATACCCCTGGTCGTCACAGCCCATGGCTTTGATGCGACAGCGTACAGGAGCGCACGTCTTAGGGAGAGGACAGGAATAATCAGCGAATTTCGCCGCAAATCGATTATTGACTATGCGTCGAGTATAATTTGCCCATCTAATTATATCGCCGATTGCCTTGAATTTGAGAGCAATGTTCCACGAGGTAAATTAGACGTTATACACAACGGCGTGGCTGATCGGTTCTTTAATCACCCCCTGTCCGCGACTAATCCGAACTGCCTCTTCGTCGGACGACTCGTCGAGAAAAAGGGATGCCACCATCTCTTAGCGGCATGGGCGCCTGTTCATAGACAGCATCCCGATGCCGTGCTTCACATTATAGGTACTGGACCGGATGAAAAAGCTCTAAAGGAAGCGGCCCGACCTCTGGGAGGTTCGGTTCTTTTCCATGGCGCCAAGCCTCATGAGTTCGTGGAAGCTATGATTGTCAAGGCAAGAGTTGTGGCCGTCCCAAGTAGTCGTGCCCGGACTGGTGACAATGAGGGACTTCCTATCATCTGCCTAGAAGCCATGGCCGCCGGAAAGCCATTGGTGTGCTTCCGTCAGGGCCCACTGCTGGAGACAATACGAGAAGGCGCCTCTGGATTGTTCGCAAAGGAGGGCGACGCGTTGGACCTAGCGGATAAAATCGGATTTTTCCTAGCTAGCCAAGAGGTGAGCCATCAATATGGAAAATCCGCAAGAGAGAGGGCGTTGGCTAAGTTCACGCTCAACGCCCAAATGAAAAATATCGAAGCGGTCTACAAGCGCATTTTATATGCAGAGGCTTGAGTAGTGAAGGTTTCTGCGTCAGGCGAGTCAAACAGCACAATGCCGCTGCTTTCGCCATCTTTTATACTTTTCGCGTTATTTTTTGGTTCGTTTACCGGGCTGACGATATTCTCGCCGGAGCATGTCAGCACTAAGATCGTATATCAAGATTCGGGCCGGTTTATTACGCAGATTTATTTCCCGCTATTCTTTGCGCTCGCTGTGTTCTCGTGTAGACAATCCAACGTCGTTGCAAGGAGGCTTGCGAAGGTCTGGCCGCTTCTCCTGATCGCCGTTATGATGATGTTCTCCGGCCTTTTCTCCACAGATCCCGCCACGTCTCTTCGACGCTCCATACTGTCTCTCATTTTCATTTCTGGCGTCGCTCTTACAGTGCCGCAATTATCGCCGAAGGACGTCGTCCGTTCCGGTGCATATGCGAGCCTTGCAGTCACTGCTCTTAACTTCATCGCTGTATTTGCGCTTGGCGGAATTCATTTGTCGGAGTACCCAGGCGCTTGGCGGGGGATCTATCCACATAAAAATCTAGCGGGCGCTAGTGCAGCAGTTTCTGTACTGCTTTTATGGACGCAGGGCGCAGGAACCACGAAGGCTCGCTGGCTGTGGTATGCCGCGAGCAGCGCCTCATTTTTGTTCTTGTGGATGACGGAATCTAAAACCGCGATCGGTATGCTTGTACCCTCGGTCGTACTTGGACAACTAAGCATGTACTTTCTCAGGTACCGATTCGTACTGCGGAGCGTGGCATACATCCTTATACTGGGCTCAATTGCTGCGGCAGCGGCTCTGCCATGGTGGGGGCCCGTGGGTGCGGGGCTATTGGGAATCGACCCGACGTTTACGGGTCGAACCGACGTGTGGAACGTGGTACTCTATAGCGTAGAGCAGCGGCCTTGGACTGGATGGGGCTTCGGAGTATTCTTCGAACCCGGCGGGGGTTCGCCATATTTCAAGCTGGTAGACACCGATTTCCTCCGGGCCGTCGGGCATGCACACAGCGGCTTCATGAACATCTTGGCGGAAGGGGGGTGGGGCGCATTGATCTTCACTTTGGTGGCAATTTCCGTTCCCATCGTTCGATATCATCCCACAGCCGATGAAAACTATAGCGTTTTGTCTGGCCTACTCGCACTGTGGTTCTTCGCAATTTTCCGCAACGCGCTGGAAGGTGACCTCTTTCAAGCGCTCCGTCCGACGTGGATTATTATTCTAGCCGTTTTGCTGCTGTGTACCGGAAGACGAGAGATGCAGCATGAGCGACCCGCCTGCGACATCAGACGAAGCTTTCCATGAGTGTGCGAGGACAAGCCTTCAGCGCGGTCCGATGGACCGCTACAGCGAATCTGGTTAGATCAGGATTGGCTTTTGCTCAAATTGCTGTACTGGCACGCCTACTCAGTCCCGAACAACTCGGCGCTCTGGCAATAGTTATCGCCGTCACGAATATCACAACGATGTTTGCGGACTTCGGCATAAGCAGCGCTCTAGTGTTTTATCGAGACACCACAAAGCATGAAAGATCCAGTATATATTGGCTGGGCATCGTGACAGCGTCGGTGATTGCTCTTTCTTTGGCTGCGCTATCATCACCAATTTCTGAGTTTTTTAGGGCGCCCGCGCTCGCCTTGCCGATCGCTATGATGGGGGCAGTGATTGTAATAAATGCGGCAGGGATGCAGTTACGAATTCTCGCGGAACGAGAGCTCGAGTTCGCAAGAGTTGCACAGATCGAGATTTCAGCTAACTTTATCGGTGTTGTATTTATAATATACTTTTCTTGGGCTAGCCTCGGCGTCTATGCGATAGTATTTGGGCAAATCATCATTGCCACCATCACGTCGGCAGGTGCTTGGCTGGCTTGGGCAGGTCGATGGAGACCGCAATTTCACTTCCAGTACAAAGAATGTCGTCGTTTCTTGAAATTCGGTTTGAACGTGCTAGCAGTCAACGTAGTGAACGCTATCGCCTTGAACGCGGACATATTTATCGTCGGACGTCTCGTCTCACCCCAAGCGCTGGCTTTTTACTCCCAACCGAGAGACATCTGCCTAAAGATCATGTTTGCGGTCAATCCCGTGATAACTCGCGTAACCTTTCCACTGTTGGCGCAACGATCGAGCGACAAGAAGCAGGTCGGGCGGATTTATATCTCTGTTTTAAGGATGACCGCGACAGTCAACTTTGCGCTCTATGGGGCACTATCACTGCTGGCTCCAGAATTAGTTGCTCTTATACTGGGCGATAATTGGAGCGAAGCAGCTCATTTTCTACGTTGGATGGCGGTCTGGTGCGCCGTCCGTAGCTTGGGCAACCCAATTGGCAGCCTACTCTACGCCTTGGGGCGGACGGATCTAGCATTTAAGGCCTCTACGGCTGTATTATTGGGGATTTTAGTATTTGTTGGAGTCGCCTGTTATGTTGACGTGCGGGCCGTACCCTTTGCCCTCATCGGTCTCTTCGCCGTCGTGTCCTTAGGGCAATGGGCGTTTATACTGAGACCATTGTGTGAGGTGGGGGGGCGGGAATATTTGCTAGCTGTAGGGTCACCACTTTGTGCGATCACGATTACGGTGGCCCTCACCGGCTTTCTCGTTGGTTCATTGTCGGACCTATCTCGAATAGCAGTTGCGGCGGGCATTGGTACTACGTGCTACGCAGCTATGAGCTTTGTCTTCAATCGACGCGCTGTTGTGGATATAATGGGGTTTCTTTCGCCAAAATCGTCGAACCATAAGGAAGGGCCCGAATAGAACAAGCGTCCGAGATGGACGGACCCTAGCTCTATGCTAGCTAGAGCACGTCCACTTTACTTGGGGGCATATCCGCATGATTTGGAGTAGTTGGCGCGTTCTTGCGGTTCGAACAGTGTGACGATCTGGCCGACCGTGTTCCATAAGCCGTCAACCGTACGTGACCTGCCACTTAACTTTCATCCGGCTGCGATTGGAGCCTCGGCGGTTTTTTGAACCGCCCCCCAACGTTGGACCAGCGGACGCTAGAGTTTTCCGGATTCAGTCAGGGAGGCGGTTCAAAAATGATCTGCCCCTTCAAACTGGACCAATTTGAAGGGGTCAGATCAGCACCTCGCGCATTGACCGCGTTTTGGTGCCGTGCATTACTGGGGAGATACTATTTTGCTTGGAGGGGCAATTGTCGATTATCGAGAACTGGTCGCCCAGTAAGGCTGAGTATCGCCGCGGAAAGTGGCGTGCTTCCCGCGATAGAAAGCAAGTACATATCACTTCCCGCATCAATGCCGACCGCATTATCGCAGGGTACGAGTACGCGATTAAAAAGTATGCGAAAGGCGATTTGGTGGATCTTGGGTGCGGCCAAAAGCCGTATGGTGGGATTTACAGCCCGCTCGTCAGCAGAAGCATTGGGGTGGATTGGGAGTCCAGTTTGCATGACAACCGCCATGTTGACGTTTTCTCTGACCTTAACGAGAACGTCGATCTTCCTGATGACTCTGCGGATACTATCTTATGCACGGATGTGCTCGAGCACATTTTTAACCCGCTTAGGCTATGGGATGAGATGGCTCGAATAGCGCGAGACGAAGCCATTTTAATCGTTGGCGTGCCCTTTTTCTATTGGCTCCACGAGGAGCCGCACGATCATCACCGTTACACTCGCCATGCTCTCCGCCGCTATGCCACTGAAGCCAAATTTGAGGTTGTGGAAATTTGGGCTGTAGGCGGATACCCACATGTTTTCGCTGATCTCGGTAATCCCCCCATTCTTGACGGGGCTCCGC
>NZ_JMQK01000027.1:0-53827 GCF_000705355.1 Pseudorhizobium marinum | reverse complement strand
GCACCTGATCCTTGAGCCTGCCGTGGCGGAGGGCCTACGATCTCTCCGCCGAATACCCATGCCTTACGCACCTGCAGTCGATCGGGGGCTAGGCTTCAAGATAGCGGGTCAGTTATTGCGCCCCACCGTCGGGTGAGAGCTCGGCCCGCAATCTGCCTTCGCGCAAAATCAAGCAAGGACACCATATGGGCACGTTCAGCGCCTGGCACTGGTTGATTGTGCTGGCCATTCTCCTGCTGCTCTTCGGGCGCGGAAAGATTCCGCAACTGATGGCGGATCTCGGCCGGGGCATCCGTGAGTTCAAGCAGGGCATGCAAGACACCGGAGATGACAATAACACCGATACCACGGGGAGCGGCGTCAGCTAAAGTCTCCTCAATCGGAGAGAGACCCTGTCAGGTCGACGATCTGGCGGGGTTGACCGCTTGAACCTGCGCAAGGCTGCGGCTTGCTCCGATTACGCTTGACACCACCCGGCAACGACCGTGCGACCGAGGCGATCAAGGATATCGCCGGTCGCACGCTGGTAGAACCTGCGGTCAATGGAGTAGCGCATGACCCCCAAACGAACCAGACTGATGATCATTGCCGGCGGCAGCGGGTTCATTTTCGTTGCGGTACTTCTTGTCGCATTCGCCTTCAGCCAGTCGATCACCTATTTCTTTATGCCGTCTGATCTCGCAACGATCCGAATCGCCTCGGGGACCCGAATCCGCCTCGGCGGTCTGGTGGCGGAGGGTTCGGTCCGGCGAAGCCAAGGATCGCGGGTCGCATTTTCCGTCACTGACGGATCAGGAACGGTCCCGGTCAGCTATACTGGGATCCTGCCGGATCTTTTCCGTGAAGGCCAGGGCGTTGTGACCGAAGGCGCATTCGATGCTGTTTCTCACGCCTTCGTTGCCGATACCGTCCTTGCCAAGCATGACGAGAACTACATGCCCAAAGACGTTGCCGATCGCCTCAAGGAGGAGGGCGTGTGGGAGTATGATGTGGTCGGCAAGGACGCGATCGGAGAATGATCACGAATTGACCGATGAACGTTGTGCCCGACAGGCCTACCCCGGCATAACCGCTTGCCGGGACACAGCCCTCTGGAGGTGCCGGGGCTGCGGCATCCCTCACCCCTGTAGGCCACGCATCAGGTGCTTAACTCAACGGCTTGTCAGCCGCCGGCATCAAGAACCACCGGTCGCGCGGAGCGAGATTTGCCCCGGTGACGGGGCATTCGCCCGCCGGCCAATCCAATCCTAGGGTTGCGCCGCGATAAGATCACGCGGGGACCACCGATCATGCCTGAAGCGCTTCTCCTCTGTCGGCGGCCGCACCTTCCGGAAAACCGAGACCAGCCTTCATCATGTGCTCTCCCCTCTCCGGCTGACGTGCGGCTTCGCCACCACTAGTTGAGGAAGGACTTCTAAGCTCTGCATGTGGATTGAGGAGACTGTTTGCCGCGCCATGGGAAGCGATCACTGGCGACCAAGGCGACACGTCACGGCAGTCGGGCTATCGCTTGCGTCGCCGGCAGCCCGCCTGCGGGAACTTCCTGCTGGCGCGGCATTCGTTTCGGCACAGGACTACGAGGGGATCTGTCGCAGCGACACTCTCCGATGCGCTCGCCAGCGTCCCCCGGGCTTGTTGTGCAGGATTTCTTTGGCGGCAATGGAGGTGGTTGGCGTTGACGGTGACAACCATCAGTTGGCATGGAACTCAGGCGACTGGTTCGAGTTCCCCCTGCATGCGAACAGGGAGAGGTTCAATGCGCGCCGGATTTCGATTGCCCATATCGATGCTAGGGCTTGTGCCTGCCGCCGCTCTGGCACAAGATTTCACAAGCTCTTCGAACGACCTGACTGAGGCAGCCGTTGCGGAGGCTTTAGATGCGCCTTACCTCGTTCGCGTTGCGGCTCCCGGCGCTTGGCGAGCAGGAGACCTTATCGGCAAGCCGCTGTATGATCTCCAGGGTGACAACTTAGGTAAGGTCTCCGATATTCTCATTACAGCAGACCGGTCAGTCACCGCACTGATCGTATCGCTCCGGGATGATCAGGGGGTCGGCATGAAAACCGTAGCCTTGAGGATGAGCGCGTTGACGCTGGCACCTGGGGACCCCCAGGAGCAGGCAGACGAGGTGTCAGAGGCTCATCCCGATGTCGCGCCGGCGCCCGGTGCCGTTGTGTCGGAAGCCTTTGCTGGCGCCGGAGCATCAGAGGAGACGGACTCCCACGGCAATGACGGCGCAATCAAGCTCGAGCCCGATGGATTGCCAGAACGCCTTGTCGCCGATGTGACCCGAGAGCAGATAATGGCAGCCCCGGCCTTGAGTTGGCGGTAGCCGGGCTGCGTGGCCACTGGCCTCTTTTGCCGCTATAGATCTGCGTGGGCCGCTTTCATCGCCTCGCGAAGTTCGTCGATTGCAGAGGCGCTAGGCAGAACCTCCCCTTCCAGCTCCTTCGGCAGCTGCCAGCCTGGCTGAACACCCTGCATGTTTGGGAGTTCGTGAGCGATTCCCTTGTGGCAATCGATGCAGGTGGCGCGGCCGTTGAGCAGATAGCGGCTGTGAATTTCCGCGGCACGCTCCGTCTGCTTCGACAGATCCATCGCAACAGACGAATGACAGTTGCGACACTCCAGGCTGTCATTGGATTTCAGGCGCGCCCACTCGTGCTGAGCAAGGCGCAAGCGTTCATCGAGAAATTTCTCCCGTGTGCTGATCGTCCCAAAGATCTTACCCCAAACCTCCTTGGAGGCCTGCATCTTGCGGGCGATCTTGTCTGTCCATTCATGCGGAACATGGCAGTCGGGACATGATGCGCGCACACCGGAGCGGTTGCTGAAATGCACCGTCCTCGTCAGCTCCTCATAGACGTTTGTTTCCATCTCGTGGCAGCTGATGCAGAAGGTTTCGGTGTTAGTTAGCTCCAGCGCGGTGTTGAAGGCGCCCCAGAAGATCACACCGCCGACAAACCCGCCCAGGGTCAGGAAAGCAAGGCTTAAAGTGGCAGCGGGAGTGCTGAGAACCTTCCAGATCCAGCTCCAGAAGCTCTTGATCTTGTTCATCGTCTAGTGCTCCTGCTCCCCGATGTGCTCAACACCCATTTCGCTCATGTCGCGGAAGGTGTTTTCCACCAGTGGGTTCACGTCCGCCTGCGGCACATGGCAGGCAGTGCAGAAGTAGCGGCGAGGGGAGACGTCTGCGAGCATCTGTCCTTCTCGCGTCATGTAATGGGTGACGCTGATCATGGGCGCGCCTGAGCTTTCGGTGAATTCTCGCTTGTGGCAAGACAGACAGCGGTTGGTATTGACCGATAGCTGGTAGCCCTCGATCGAATGAGGGATCACGGGCGGCTGATCGGGGTATGCCCGCATCTTGCGCACGTCATCGACGATCCATTTCGGCATCGGTTTTGCCGGAACGCTTTCCATTTTCTCGGTTGGCCCGGACAGTTGCGGAACGGTCTGGGCCACCACGATGGTTGTGATGAACAGGGTTGCACAAACTGCAGCGAGCCCGATCGGGCCGCGGCCTAAGCGGCGGGAACGATTTTGACTGCGCATTTTTTGTAATCCGTCTGTTTGGAGATGGGATCTGTAGCGTCAAGCGTCACCTTGTTGATCAGCTGGCTTGCGTCGAACCAAGGTACGAAGATCACCCCGGGCGGCATGCGATTTCGGCCGCGGGTTTCAACCCGGCTGCGAATCTCGCCGCGGCGGGAGATGATCCTTACTTCAGCGCCCTGATTGATGCCGCGCTTGCGTGCATCATCGGCATTCATGAAGCAGCGCGCGCCGGGGAATGCCTTGTAGAGCTCAGGCACTCGCATGGTCATAGAGCCGGAGTGCCAGTGTTCCAGGACCCGTCCCGTGACCAGCCAGACATCATATTCGTCGTCGGGAGATTCAGCAGGCGGCTCGTATGGTACGGCCAGGATGACCGCTCGGCCGTCGGGCCGCCCATAGAAGCGAACGCCCTCTCCCTCCTTCACATAGGGATCATGGCCTTCGCGATACCGCCATTTGGTTTCCTTACCGTCCACCACCGGCCAACGCAGGCCGCGCTCCTGATGATAGACATCATAGGGGGCAAGGTCGTGCCCATGCCCCCGCCCGAACTCGGCATATTCTTCAAACAGACCTTTCTGGATGTAGAAGCCGAACTCTTGCGCTTCTCGATTGGCATACTCCTCGTTCAGCTCCTCCACGGGGAAGCGATTGACCTTGCCGTTCTTGAACAGCACGTCGAACAATGTCTTTCCGCGGTAGGCCGGGTTTTGATCGAGCAACTCGGCCGGCCAGACCTCTTCGGTTGTGAACCGCTTCGAAAACTCCACAAGCTGCCATAGATCCGACTTCGCCTCGCCCGGCGCATCGACCAACTGGTGCCAGACATGCGTACGCCTCTCGGCGTTTCCGTAGGCGCCTTCCTTCTCCACCCACATGGCGGCGGGAAGAATAAGATCGGCCGACATCGCCGTGATGGTCGGATAGGCATCGGAGACAACAATGAAATTGTCGGGATTGCGGTAGCCGAGAAAAGTCTCGTTGGCAGTGTTGGGTGCGGCTTGAACGTTGTTGTTGACCTGCACCCAGTAGAAATTGAGCTTGCTGTCTTTGAGCATCCGGTCCTGCTGAACGGCATGGTAACCGACCTTGTCAGGTAGCAGTCCTGCCGGCAACCGCCAGATCTCTTCTGCATGGTGACGGTGCTCGGGATTGGTCACCACCATATCCGCCGGCAATCGGTGGGCGAAGGTGCCGACTTCGCGCGCAGTGCCACAGGCGGATGGCTGACCGGTAAGCGAGAACGGGCCGTTACCGGGCTCGGAGATCTTTCCCGTCAGCAGATGGATATTGTAGACCATGTGGTTGGCCCAGACACCGCGCGTGTGCTGGTTGAACCCCATGGTCCAAAGAGACATGACCTTCCGGTCCGGGTCTGCATACAGCTCGGCCAGCTGCTCAAGGAAGCCTGGATCCGCCCCGGTTAGCTCTGCGGTCTTCTCCAGCGTGTAATCGGAGACGAACTCCTTGAACGCATCAAAACTGATGGGCTCCATCTTGGTCGGATCGCCGGCATTGGTGGCCTTCAACTCCAGAGGATCCTCCGGCCGCAACCCGTAGCCGATATTGTCCACGCCCTTCATGAACGTCGTGTGGTTTCGAACGAACTCCTCGTTGACACGCCCGGTGGAGATGATGTGGTTGGCGATGTAGTTGAGGATCGCCAGGTCGGTGCTTGGCTTGAAGATGATCGGAACATCGGCCAGATCCATGCTGCGATGCGTGAAGGTGGAAAGGACCGCGACCTTCACGTGCTCGTGCCCGAGCCGGCGATCGGCGAGGCGCGTCCACAGGATCGGATGCATCTCCGCCATGTTGGAACCCCACAGCACGAATGCATCGGCGTGCTCGAAGTCGTCATAGCAGCCCATCGGCTCGTCCATGCCGAAGGTGCGCATGAATGCGTAAGCAGCCGAGGCCATGCAGTGGCGCGCGTTCGGATCAAGATTGTTGGAGCGGAATCCGGCGCGCATCAGCTTGGTGGCAGCATAACCTTCGAAGATCGTCCACTGACCGGAGCCAAACATGCCGACCGCGGTCGGGCCCTTCTCCCGCAGGACCCGCTTGCACTGCTCAGCCATGACGTCGAAGGCTTCATCCCAGCTTACCGGCTCGAATTCGCCCTCCTTGTCATAGTGGCCGTTGCGCTTGCGAAGGAGCGGCTCTGTCAGCCTGTCCTCGCCATACATGATCTTGGACAGGAAGTAGCCCTTGATACAGTTAAGGCCCCGGTTGACCTCTGCCTGCATGTCGCCGTGAGTGGCAACAACCTGGCCTTCCTTCACGCCGACCATCACCCCGCAGCCGGTGCCGCAGAAACGACACGGTGCTTTCGACCACTTGATCTGCAACGAGTCCACGCCGCCGGGGACCGGTTGGGCCGATACAGGAAGGGCGACCCCTGCAGTGGCAGCGGCTATTGCGGCCGCATGCGCTTTCAGCAAGTTACGCCGTGTCAGTTCGGTGGTCATCCGCGTAAGCCTCCTCGTCTTCGGAATGTTCAAAAACCATGTTTGCTGCAACGACGCCGGATATACCCGATATCTCCGCGAGGGTTGTCCCCAGTTCTCCGCTGGTGCGGCCCTCGATGACGAGCACCATCTTGCTGTCCTGGACAGCAAACACTTCTACATTCTGCATCGCCTCGAGTATCTGGCGGACGGCATCGGTGGCGGCGGGCTTTGCCACTATCACAGCGCTCGAGATATAATGGCGGTGTTTTCTCTCAAGCATCCACAAGCTCCTGGCGGGCAGTGACGGAAACGGCACCCACTGGACACACGGCAATGCAGGCGCCGCAGCCATTGCAGGCATCGACGTCGATCTCCGGCTGGAAGGGCCCACCCATGCGCGGCCTGAATCGGATTGCGGTCGTGGGACAGTGGTCCCGACAGGCCTGACAGTCCACGCCCCGATGCGTCAGACAGCCGGCTTCGATCTGAGCGTGGTGGGGGAAGGCGAAGGCGGCTTCGAAAAGATCTCCCGAGTGTGGGCAGGCGGCACGGCACTCCCCGCACAACGTGCATTCCCCTCGGCTAAAATCCACCGCGGGACCTCCCTGCTCGTCGGCAATGAGTATGGAGGTGGGACAGTGGTCAATGCAGAGCGTGCAATTCGAGCAGGCATCTGGTCGGGGTCCCAGGAAACCGGGCGGCAGCACCCGAGGCGCGCTTTGCGTATGACCACGCAGGAAATCCCGTCTGCTGAGGATGCCCATGGGCATCTCAATGACCTGGAGGGCCCGGAGGACCAGCAATGATCTGATACATCCAAACAAGGAAGCCGTAGCCACCGACAACGGCAACTGCAACGATCGGCCAAATGCCAAAGGCAAGAACCAGAAACGTCAGGATCTCCGATCGGCGGGTCGGCTTGCGTGGCTCCTCCCCACGTTGGTCGGCTGAAAGTTCCGCCATCCCTTCCTCTCCTCGCGGTCCCTCTTACAGACAAGCATGCGGCTTATGCCGCGAATGTCAAACCGTTTTGACCGTTCTTGATAAAGGTCAAGTTTGCAGTCGGCTTACGTCACTGGGACGCGAGGGAACCCGATGGACCTATTAATGAGTTCGGGGAGATGGACCTCTCCGCCTGGGCGGTCCAGCATTCCTGCTCCTCACAAGAAGCGCAAGGAGCCCGCGGGCGGGCGAATGGTACGCCGATTCTGCGCCGTCGCAATATCCTCCAACCGGCTACCACAGTAGGCTCGGTCATGCCGAACATAACCGAGCCTACTCGCTGAAGACCGACCTCTTGCCATTCTAAAGGCCGCTAGATAATGCCAAGTGCATCCATGGCCTGCGCGACCTTGACGAAACCGGCGATATTGGCACCAAGTACATAATCACCAGGAGCGCCATACTCATCAGCAGTCTGCGCGCATGTATCGTGGATGTTGCGCATGATGGTCGCTAGCCGAGCCTCCGTCTGCTCAAATGTCCAGCTGTCTCGCGAGGCATTTTGCTGCATCTCAAGAGCGGACGTCGCGACGCCACCAGCATTTGCAGCTTTGCCGGGCGCAAACAGAATACCAGCCTGCTGAAAGATCCGGACCGCTTCCGGAGTGCAGGGCATATTGGCACCTTCGCCTACGGCGATCACACCATTTGAGATCAGCGTCTTGGCGTCTTTCCCCGTGAGCTCGTTTTGTGTAGCAGACGGCATTGCCACCTCGCATGCCACGTCCCAGATCGATCCGGCCTCGGCATCTACAAAGTAGGCGCCCCTGCCCTCACCCTTGGCATGAACGTAATCGGAGATCCGGGCCCGACGAACCTGTTTGATTTCCTTAAGAAGCTCAAGATCAATGCCGCTCTCGTCAACAACGTAGCCAGAACTATCGGAGACAGCCACGACCTTGCCGCCAAACGACTGCACTTTCTCCACTGTGTAGATGGCGACGTTGCCCGAACCGGACACCACAGCCGTTCGCCCCTCGAACTCCTGCTGCCTGGTCGCCAGCATCGATTGCACAAAATAGGTACTGCCATAGCCTGTTGCTTCGGTCCGCGCCCGCGAGCCGCCGTAGAACAGAGCCTTGCCGGTCAGCACGCCTGCCTCGTAGCGATTTGTAAGCCTCTTGTACTGACCAAACATATAGCCGATCTCGCGGCCACCGACACCGATGTCACCGGCTGGAACGTCAGTATGTTCTCCGATATGCCGGTGAAGCTCGGTCATGAACGATTGGCAAAACCGCATGACCTCCCCGTCGGATCTCCCTCGGGGATTGAAGTCGGAGCCACCTTTTCCGCCGCCTATTGGCATCCCTGTCAGGGCGTTCTTGAAGGTTTGTTCAAAACCAAGAAACTTGATGATCCCGACGTTTACCGAAGGGTGGAAGCGAATCCCGCCCTTGTACGGGCCAAGCGCTGAATTGAACTGCACCCTAAAGCCTCGATTGATCTGGACGCGCCCGTGATCGTCAACCCAGGGCACGCGGAAGATGATCTGGCGCTCCGGTTCACACAGCCTCTCTATGAGCGAGCTCTCCAGATAGCGCGGGTGCTTGGCGATCACCCTTCCCAAGCTTTCCAGCACCTCCCGTATCGCCTGGTGAAACTCGTGCTCGCCCGCGTTTCGCCTTAGGACCTCCTGTAAAATCGGCTCAAGCTTCTCATCTACCGTGACCATTCATCGAACTCCCTTCGTGCACGTCGGTTCGTCGGCAGGTCGCATATGATGACCTGCCTCTCTTTTTCTATTTGCGTTTTAGCAAACATTTGCGTGTCTGGCGCGATACAAGGGAACACCTTCGCCGACCCCAGAGATGGCGGCATTTTGGACCTATAGGTAAGGGCCTGATAACATGAATGGCAACCAGAGAGACCACCGCGGCTTGTTCGGTAATAGGTTGAGTGCGATATCCGGTCGGAATTGGTCGCGAGCCCGATCGACCGGGCAAATCTATCTCCTCGACAAGATCCCGCTTCCCTCGAATGGGTCATCGCGTCTCGTCAGCGGTTGCAGCACTACCTGTGTCACTGATTGGAAATGACGGATCCTGGCACGCTCACGATAATCAAGCCACCGCCCGTATCCATTAGCCACCTCACATGAGGACCGCAACCATGCCCTTCAAAGAACGATTGTCTGCGCAGAATCTGGCGGCCTTGGAATTGAACCACAGGGAGCTGCTTGATCTGTGTCTAGCAATAGAGGAGCTCTCTTCGTCGACGTCAGAAGAAGTTCAATCTGCTACTTGTGACGAAGTTGCAGATCGCCTTCTCCCGCTCCTGGCGCGGACGCAGCAGCTGGAGGAGCTCGCACTCTTCCAACAGTTTGAGACAGCTGCTGACTCGACGTTCGGCGAACGGTTCATCCAGGAATTGAAGGCCGAACACCGTTGCGACTTAGCCGCTGCCGTAGTCGCCTTCTCGGAATTGGGAAGGATCAAGGAAGATACCGCCGCTATCGAGACGGCGCGGCATTTCCTGCGGGGTTTCGCCGAAGCGCTGCGCCGGCATATCAACTCCGAAAAGCTGATCATTGAGGCTTTGATATCGTCTGAGGCCGAAAATCGACCAATATTCTCCTAGCGACCACCAAAAATCTCGGCGGGTATCACGCGCCGAACGAAACAGACCAAGCATGCCGTTTCCATCCGAATGCGCTGCGACGTGCATGACGGTCCCAGTCGAGTTGGTGACGTTACCACAACTGACGACCTTCAAAGCCATTCCTGTATAGGCGCAAAAGCCGCTCGCTCCCAACAGCGCCGCCTGAGCCACCGAGCCCGCCTGCCGTGCTGGTACAATGCACGAGCGCTGCCAAAGGGGTCGCGACGAGGAGCTTTCTGGACTTCCAGTTAGATGCTGAGGATCGCTTTGGGCATAGTCTGCCCCCGTCAGCGGATGGTCGAGCCGCTCTAGTACCGACTGACGACCATAACACCTTCGCAGCCAAAGGTGACGTTTATTCTGCGGTAATGAGCCTCATGAACATGAACCAAATCCGCAAGATCGTTGCAAGCGGCCATGAGATCCCTGTCCAACTCGCAACGACACCCGGCAATCATGCGCAGATCGGGTGACGCCTTCTGGTGGCGACGACGCTATCGTTCCAGTTCCTGCATTTGATCGAGGTCAAGGGTTCTGCCGCTGTAATGGCTAGGCTGCCATTTTCATCGGACGGTCGAAGACGAATGGATGCGAGATAGATATTGCGACAATCCAGATGAATAAGAGCCTGAATGTGAGTGACCGTGACAAGATCCTTCTGGCCCGCAGTCCGCTTTTCATGGCATTGAGCAGCGAAGCGCTCCACAAGATGCTGGATGCCGCCACGATCAGCAGCCTGCCGGCCCGCCACGTGGTCTTTCGGGAAGGAACGCCTGCCGATCACTTCTACTGCGTGCTTGGCGGCTACGTGCGCCTCTACCGTCTGAACCGGGACGGGCGCGAGGCCGATATCCGCGTCTGCGGCCCCGGCAACACCTTTGCGGAATGGCAGATCTTTGGCGACGACACCTACCGCTTCAACGCCCAGACCGCCGAGAACACCACCTTTGCCCGTTTCGACACCCGCACAGTCCGGACCCTTGCCGAGCAGGAGCCGGACATCGCCATGGCCATCATGGCCTGCCTGTCGCAGCACCTGCTGACGACCATGGACTGCGTCGCCAACGACCGGCTGCACACGGCACAGCAGCGGGTCGCCGAATACCTGCTGAACAATTGCCCCGTCAGCGGCGGCCCGGCCTCGCTGCGCCTGCCCTTCCAGAAGAATCTGCTGGCCGGCATGTTGGGTCTGGCGCCCGAGGCCCTGTCGCGAGCTTTTTCATCGCTCCGCGACAGAGGTGTCACCGTCCGCGGCCGCGTCGTGCATATCGATGACGTTAAGGCGCTTCGAGTTCTCTAGAGGCCCGGGGCCTCTTCGTTCTCGCGCGGGCAACGGAGCTCGCCGGGGCGATCCGTGGCGTTCAAACAGCCTTACCGCAACTTCAGAACTCTGAAGGCATGCGCATCAGGCCGGTTCGTCGCTTCGCCTGTAGTTGCGATCCAGATTGCACCGATGCTGGATCGACTTCCCGAGCGATGCTAGCTTCAAGCACTTTGTGGGGATCTTAAGCCCGTTCTTGTTGACGGCTTGGGCCACCTCTGGAGTGGCAGGTTCTGGGGCGCACAGATGCAAGCCTGCGCAAAGCGAGCATCGGCAAGCGGAACTGACGCGAGCGGCGACGACGGTCCCGGCTGCACGTGGAACTATTCGATTGGAGACGTGCTTTCGCCGCCGCCCGCTGAATGGGCGAGCGCGAATCCACCAGGAGTGCGTCAAGGGTCAGACTTCCAGGGCAACGGGCCGATTGTCGCGCTGCATCGTCGTCCGGAACTAAGCCTGGAACCTGGGGAAAGCATCCAGCCCCTCTCATGGACGTAGCTTGCAGCGGGCGCCGGAGGACGTGTCGTGCCATCGGGACCTGGGTGCGCTCGAGGGGAGCGCCGACCTCAGCCGGATGTTTGCTCAACCTGTTTGCGGCGGCGCAAAGAAAGATCCCCGCACCTCTTTAGACGAGAGGTTACGGCTCCACATTGGTTGGTCCGGGTCGTTTAAGTAAGAGCAAGGGGGTTCGACCATGAGCGATATCGATACCAATCAGACAGTAGCTACGTTCGCCGCCGGCCTACCCGGCGCAGCAGGTGTCTTTCGTCGTCACGGCGTCAGCTTTTGTTGCGGCGGTCAGCATTCGCTGGCAGAGGCGGCGGCAGCGGCTGGCATTCCCGTTGAGACTTTAATGCATGACTTGCAGGCGCTTGTCGACAGTGCCGGGCAAGATGCACCCCAAGATACAGGTTTGCTTATATCCCATATCCTGGGCCGCTATCATGAGGCACATCGGGCGGAGCTGAATTCACTCATCCCGCTTGCCGAGAAGGTCGAGCGGGTTCATGGGGAGCATCCGGAAGCACCCTTGGGGCTGGCTGACGTCCTCGTGAGGCTGCAGCGAGATCTTGAAGAGCGCATGCGCGAGGAAGAGCAGGTCCTGTTTCCCATGATGCAAAGCGGTGACAGCGAAATGGTACGAGTGCTGTTGACCGGAATGTGCGAAAAACATCAAGCGGAGGCACGCTACACCGGAGAGATTGAGGATGTCACCCATGGGCTTTCGGTGCCCGCCGGGGCCTGCAACTCTTGGCGAGCACTTTACGCGGGCATGCGGAAGTTGTGTGACGATCTCGTCGCCCATGGACACCTGGAGAATACGAAGCTGTTTCCAAGGTTCAGGCAGTGAAGGTCGGGCGACTTCCCCGCAGAGGGGACACTCTGCGCGTAGCCCAGCCGGTCCGTCGCCCTTCTCGTCGTCGCATCCGGTAATCCCGTCTTGGCTCCGCTCGGATTGACGACAGTATGCTGCCCTACGGATACCCCGATGCACATGACGTGGTCTCCGAGCAGCGCTTCCTCTTGATGAACCTCGCCCGTTGGTGGCGCAACGAAGCCTTCAGAGGAAGGCACGCGATGTGAACCCTTTGTTCGATCCGTGAGTCAATTGTTTAAACAATCGTAGAACGATCTATCGGCCTGCATCGATGAGAACCTCGGCTGACAGGCTGCCATGTGTATTGAAAAGCACCCTTCGATCCTGGGCATCCTACGTCATGGCCAGGCGACGCTCCGTCATCACTGCTTGGTAGTTGGAAAACAGAATTATTCCGCCGCCGAGGAATACCCACAGATCTATGGCTTCGGCATAGGCATAGTAGCCGACGATCGCAGCCATCGGCACGCGCAGGAAGTCAATTGGCATGACGACCGAGGCGTCGAGGCGTTTGAGTGCCTGCGCCTGACAGTAATGGGCGGCAAGTGCACCAAGGCCAGCGAGCAGCATCCAGGGAATATCGGTGAGATGGACGGCCCGCCAGTCCGTGAGCGAGGCCAGGAAGCCGAGCGGCAGCTGGATGAGAATCATCCAGACGACAATAGCGCCTGGCGAGACGTGGCGGGTCAGCTGTTTGACGAAGACCAGCGACAGACCGTAACCGGCAGCGGCGACCAGCACCAGACCGGCGGCCGGATCGACCATTCCTATACCGGGGCGGACGATGACAAGGACACCAATGAAACCGGCGACAGTGGCCATCAGGCGCGCCGTCGTCAGTCTCTCTTTGAGCAACAGAAACGCGAAAAATGCGACCCAGATCGGCATTGTAAATTCGAGCGCAAAGACCGATGCGAGCGGCAGCAGGACAACCCCGATTGTCCACAGATACTGGGCAAAGAAGTGCACAATATTGCGAAGGAAATGCAGCCGGATCAGTTTTCTGTCACGCAGCTCCGGCAGGAGCACGCGGCCGAACATCAAGATAACAAAGAGCCCGATGAGTGCGCGGAAGAACAGCACCTGCTGGATCGACAGCGTAGCCGCCAGTTCGCGTGAGCCAACCGACATGCCGACGAATGCCACCATGCTGAGCCCCATCCAGAAGAGGCCGTGAGCGAACGCGGTACAACGCACATCCGGCGCAGGAACGTTATTTGACATGCCAGATCGTCTTTCTTTTTCTGCCGCAGTTGCGCGTCCAGTGCCAGGCGCGCAACTGCACCTTGTAACCGGGCGACTCAGGCAGCCGAGGGACCCGGATCGTCATGACCATCCAGCGCGGCGGACATCGAAGGCTGCGCCTGTCTGGTCCCGCCGGGCACGATTCGAAGCATGGGCTTGTGCTTCAGGGGGACGGTTGACTGACCCAAGGCTTGGCGTTCGCGCCGGGAAGCCTCTGGCTGATATTCCACCTTGTGGAGCAGGATGCGCTCCTGCACGCCGTCGGCATTGGTCCAGACAATCTCCTGTCCTTCGCCAAGACCGAGGAGCGCCAGACCACGCGCGGTCGTGATGGGCAGCAGCATGCCGACCGGAGCGGTTAGCTGACCGGTTGAAAGTACCCGGGTGTCGCTTTCACCGCCGTTGACGCTGAAAGCGACCCGGCTGTTGATGCTGGCAATCTCACGCGGCAGATCGTCCCGAAACACGACGATGGCCCTGTCGATCTTGCGGCGGATGAGCGGCACAAGCAGGTCGTAATGACCGAACGGATCGTCGCACATTGCCTCGAGAATGGTAAAATCCTTGGTTGAAAGGATGAAATTGTCGTTCGACATATCGCAGTTCTCCTTTGCTCCGTTAGGGGAGCATGCACATGAACATGACCGGGAGATCCCCTGCCCGCGCGTGGCGGTGCAGGGGCAATTATCCTGCGATAAGGCAGCCTCCATAAAGCGAGAGCCGGCAAGGCAGCGGACAAGCCATCATGATGCGGACCGAAATTCCGCACCGACCGCATAGGATGCAAAGCTTGCGGCTGGCGCCTCAACGCTTTTCACGGTGAGACGATGGGCGCGGCCGTCTCGGGCGATCCAGTCGATCGACTGGCCGGCCGCAAGGCCGATCAGCGCTGCGCCAATGGGGGTGAGGATTGAAACCTTGCCGGCGGCAATATCGGCCTCGCCGGGGAAGACGAGGGTCACGGTGCGGTCTTCTCCGAGATCGCTGGTAAAACGGAGGGTGGAGCCCATCTGCACCACGCGAACCGCAATCCTGCCATCTTGAACAATACGGGCTCGGTCGAGCTCTGCCAGAAGTTCTTCAGAGACTGCCGGACTGCGCGCAGCATGCGCCTCGGCAAGCCGCGAGAGTCGATCGTGGTCGGATTGAGTGACCGTGATGGCCGGCTTGCGGTGAGATCTTTCTTCGGGAGCCATTACTGGTTTCCTCGCTGAGCGCAGCTGCGCCATAGGCGGCTACGTCGGTCAATTGTGATGTGAGATGACTGTCGCTTCTGTGCCTGCTTCAACCGCGATGCGTAGAGCAAGCCTGCCCCGCGGCCAAGGCGCGACGCGACCTGGCCGGGGTCACATGCCTGCGATAAGGCATGCCCGCTTGGAATTGTTATGGCGCTTGGTCAACATGAGCTGAACATGGCCTCGATAGACGACGAAGTCAAGCAGGGCAAGCTGCGACCAATCTGGCGTCATGGCGTCAGCCGCCGCGCACGAGCGGATCGTCAAGCGCGGGGTTGTAGAAGAGCGAGAGCATCAGGCTCTTGGCGATGCGCTCAGCGGTTGCCATGAACCAGGTTTTGGCTTCCTGGCTCGGAGCAACGGCGTCGAGGGTCTTGGAAAACAGCGCCAGCCATTGATGAAAGAGCTCCGGCGTCATCTGCGCCACACCAAGGTGCGCCTGGACCGGCTTGCCGCCATAGGCGCCGGTGCGCAAGGTCACAGAAGACCAGAAGGCGACCATCTTCTCCATGTGTTGTGGCCAGCGGCCAGCAAGGCGGGCGTCAAAGACGGGGCCGAGCTCGGGGTGGGCACGCACATTTTGATAAAAGGTCTCGACGAGAGTGATAATCAGGGCTTGGTCCACGCCGATCGCCTGCATCTCAGCAGCCGTCTGCTCCTGCAACGCGGCTGAGCGGGCGGCTCTGGCAGAGAGATCAGGATGCATGACGTCAAGCTCCTCGTTCGTTCTGGCCCGGACAGAGCCAATGATGATACTAAAGATGAGAGCGGCAACTGTCACGATTAAAGGTCATTTGATCCCGATCAGGTGGAGGTTTGCCCGCCTCGAAGGCAAGGGTGAACATGCGCGGCAGACGTCAGCCGATTGGCCCGCGAACAAGGGGAAGGCTTTTGTGATACACCTGCGGTCACGTGAAGTTCGTATGCGCATCCGGGCAAGATCCAATAGCAGCGCGTGCAGCATGCGCTAGAAGCCCTCGTAAATCGGAAAAGACATCTCGGCCACCTGCTCCTCGAGAAGAGACCTGATGGTCCTGTAGTTCCAGCCGCCCTTGAGCCTTTTGCGCCGCCAGACGAATTCGAGCCAGAAGAGGCTGTCACCATCGACCACAACCGGATACCACGCGTACCATGGTTCCCATCTGTGTGGCATGTGGGGAGCATACATCATTTCTGCGGCCTCCTGATCAGCCTTTACCTGTCCAAATATATGCCAGAAGAAACCCTGTCGCTGCTACGGACGACGCTGGCTCGGTCCTGTGGTGGGAATATTGAAGCACTGCCGCCAGAAGGCCAGGAATCGAGATCAGGCTACCAAGAAGCGGGCCGTGTTGCCTGTAGGCCAGCGCGATCGCAGCGAGAGCAACAGAGGTGGCAATGGTGGCAGGGATCAAGTGTCGCACCTCCATTTTGATGCCAGGATCAAAAGTGGCTACGAACTGGTTCCAGCTGAAGGAAATTGCACCGATCAGCAACAGTGGTCGTATCAAAAGGAGACCCGCGCCGTCCATCTCATGCCTCACATTTGTGATGCCCGGAGAGGAGGCTGCGGGGCTCTTCTCTCACCATGCTGCTCTGGTCCGTGACGATCAGGTCCATTGGGATGTCATGTGCTTGAGGATGAATGCTCCCAATTCTTTGAAATTCATAGCCAATGCCGATCACCAGCGGCCTTGAGCTAAACGCCGCGAGGGTACGGTCGAAGTAGCCTCCTCCAAAGCCGAGCCTGTAGCAACCGCTGTCAAAGCCAATCACAGGAGCAATGACAATCTCCGGCAAATGCTCTTCCCCTCGCACGGGAACAGGAATGTTGAAAAAGCCTCGCTCCAAGAGGTCTCCCTGCTGCCAGGGGCGGAACACCAGCGGGCAGTTCTTCTGGATGACGACGGGCAGCAGGCAGGTGGCACCCCGGTCGCGCAGTGACGACATCCACGTTCGAAGATCCGGTTCACCCCTCATGGGCCAAAAAAGGCTGATTGTTTTCCGCAAGTCAGGCGGCAGAACATCGTCGAGTCGGCGACAAAGGGCGCGCGTTCGCTCCTCTCGCTCCGCCAAAGGCGTCAGCGCCCTCATTTCCATGAGGCGCCGCCGCTCAACACGTCGCCAAGCACCAATATCGCGGCACTCCGAACCGAGTCCCATATAGGCGGGATCCACTTCATGCATCAGACATGCAGGGGAAGCAAACTCTGGATCTTCATTCTCCAAGTGATCAATCATTGAGAAATCTGTTCCTTTTTTTACGCCGACTTTCGAACACGGGCCTCCCACCAGCCCTTGAGAATTGGATCGAATAAGGAATAATAATGCCTGTTCGTTCCTGATGCGAGAACATAATTTGGATCCGACATTTCTAGAGATCTTTTTAGCCGTTGCGGAACAGGGCAGCGTGACACGTGCCGCCCGTCAGCTAGGGCGGGCGCCGTCGAATGTTTCGACCCGCATCCAGAATTTGGAAGAAGAGCTCGGAGCAAGCCTCTTCAGTCGAGAGGGCAAGAGAATGAACCTGACCCGGGAGGGTGGGCTGTTTCTGCCTTACGCCAAAAGACTGACGGCGCTGGCAAGAGAGGCACGGCTTGCCGTGAAGCCGTTCGCAGAGGCGGGTATCCTGAGAGTGGGAACCATGGAAAGCACAGCTGCCAGCAGGCTGCCTCCAGTTCTCAGGCGGCTCTCTGAAAGCCACCCGGGTGCGCATCTGCCACTGACCATTGCCGCCACTCGTGAGCTGATCGTTTCCGTCTTATCGGACGAGCTCGATTGCGCCTTCGTCGCCAAGCCGCCTGCGGAGATGCAACCGGAGTGGTATAGCACCAATAATCTTGGCGGCCTTTGTGCGACAACGGCGTACGAAGAGCGCCTTCTTCTCGTTTTGCCGGCGAGCCACCCGCCACTCCAGGGCCCGGGGGATGTCCAGGTGCACACCTTGGCGGCGCTGGAGCCGGGTTGCACCTACCGAAATGTGGCGGAGCGATGGCTTGGGCGGGGCGGTTACATTCGTACGTCGGAGATGAGCTCCTACCACTCAATTCTCGCGACCGTGCTTGGCGGCAATGCCATCGGGGTTGTCCCGGAGAGCGTATTGAACATGCTGAACTGGACCTCAGACGTTCGCACCCATGAAATCGCGTGCGTTGAAACGGTGCTGGTCAGAAAACCCGATTACGTCAGTGACCTCTTCACGGCATTCGAGCGGGTTGTTGTCTCGCAATCTTCAGGCGCTCCATCCGGTCACTCTCTTGAGCACTAGTTCCCAAGGCTGTTCATACTGATGCTGTTTTCCGATCCACCGAAGGCGTCTGGGCGCCGTCACAACTGGATGTTCCGGCCGATCCTCCTGGGAGCGACGCTGAGGGATCGGTTGCTCGGATGCCTCGGCGCCCTCACCGCCATCGCGTTGACTGGGATGCTCTCTGGCTTTCTGTTCAGCGACGCTTCTCATCTGCCTTTGCTCGTCGCACCGATGGGCGCCTCGGCGGTGCTGTTGTTTGCAGTTCCGGCCAGCCCGCTGGCGCAGCCCTGGCCCATCATCGGGGGGAACACAATCTCTGCGCTGGTGGGGGTGATCGCGGCCATGGTGATCGACGACCCGGTCCTGGCAACAGGGGCCGGCGTCTCCCTCGCCATTGCGGCCATGTCATTTACACGCTCCCTTCATCCTCCAGGAGGTGCAGCCGCACTGACTGCGGTGCTTGGGGGATCGGCGGTAACAAGTTGGGGCATTCTCTTCCCATTTGTGCCAGTCGCATTGAACTCCTGCATCTTGGTCGGGCTGGGCCTCCTTTTCCACAAGCTTTCCCGTCACAACTACCCGCATGTGGCAGTGCCAGTCGAAAATGCTCATCAAACCCGCGACCTGCCCTCTGATCACCGGCTGGGATTCGACGAAGTGGACATCGACGCCGCCTTGAAGAAAATGAACGAAGCCTTCGACATCGGTCGGGAAGATCTTAGCCGGTTGCTTCGGCAAGTGGAGCTGGAAGCGGTATCTCGCTCCAACAGCGAGGTCCGCTGCATAGATATCATGTCGAAGGACATCGTCTCCATCACAATAGACCGGACAGTCGATCAGGCGCAGTGGTTACTGATCAAGCATAACATCCGAACTCTTCCTGTCGTTGGAACGGATGGGCGGTTGGTGGGAACTGTCGGCCTGCGCGAGATTGCCACGAGAACAGGCACGCTGTCAGAGATCATGACCACTGCCATCACGGCCCAACCCCGGGAACCCGCGCTGAAACTGGCCTCTGCGTTGACGGACGGCCGCCATCACGCGGTCATCGTGGTCGACGAACTGGAACGGGTATTGGGACTTATTTCCCAGACGGATCTGCTCTCTGCTGCGATGAAACACCTTCCGGTACAACGGTCGGGCGATGGGAAGGCAGCTTGAGCAAAACAGAGTTCGGCCTCCACATCAGGGGTGAACTCCATTGATCGGAAGACGCCGCCACCAAGTGGCATCAAGCAAGAGGAGAGCGATCAATGTCGAAAACGAAGTCCCCGCGCACGGTCTCAGTATCTCAAGGAATCGCCCAAGACACGGCCTTCGGTGCGGTGACTCCCCCCGTCTATCTGTCCAGCACCTATACATTTGAAGATTTCGGGCGAGCGCGGCAACACGAGTATTCCCGAACAAGTAACCCGACGCGAGATCAGCTCGCCGAGACGCTTGCATCGCTGGAGGGAGGAGTCTTGGGAATTGTGACCGCATCGGGGATGTCGGCACTGGATCTGGCGCTTTCGATACTCCAGCCCCATGATCTGCTGCTGGCTCCTCACGACTGCTATGGCGGCAGCTACAGACTTATCCAGGGCAGAGCCGAGCGCGGCCACTTCAGGACCCTGTTCGTCGATCAGAACAACAGGACTGCCCTTAGGGAGGCATTTGCGCTCCGTCCCCGGCTGGTGCTTGTCGAAACGCCGTCAAACCCACTGATGCGAGTAGTGGACATTGCTGCCGTGGCCTCCATGGCGAAAAAAGCCGACGCGAAGCTGGCCGTCGACAACACATTTCTTTCACCGGCGCTGCAGAACCCTCTGCGCCTGGGCGCCGACTTCGTCATCCACTCAACCACGAAATATCTCAATGGTCATTCAGATGTCGTTGGCGGTGCATTGGTGACCGCTGATCGCGCGGATGGTGAAGAGCTGGCCGCCTGGGCCAGCCTCACCGGCATTACCGGCTCTCCCTTTGACGCCTATCTCACCCTTCGGGGGCTGCGGACTTTATTCCCTCGCATCGAAGCACAGCAGCGCTCTGCCACGGCCATTGCCGACCTGCTGGTTGCTCATCCCGCAGTACAAAAGGTGTTTTATCCCGGACTTGCCAGGGACCCCGGGCACGCCATCGCTTCCTCTCAGCAGAAGGGATTTGGAGCGATGCTAAGCTTTGAGGCAAACCTTGGCGAGGCAGGTCGTCGAACGTTCATCAGCTCCTTGAAACTATTCACGCTGGCGGAATCACTCGGCGGCGTAGAGAGTCTCATCGCTCACCCCGCCACCATGACGCATCTGGGCATGGGGCCGGCAGCCCGCGCTACCGCGGGAATATCCGATTCACTTCTCAGGCTGTCGGTGGGTTTAGAGGAAACTCAAGATCTCATTGACGACCTCTCCGAAGCCCTTGATGCGGGTCTGGCGCATGAGCGATAGGCGTCAGGCGTGTCACCATATAGGGTGTCCGTGATGAAGTACGCAGCGTACCAGCTCGGGGTGAGGCAAATCATCATCTGCGGGCACTATGGTTGTGGCGGCGTTCGCGCAGCAGTCGGGACGAAGGCGTTGGGCTAGTGAAGCCGGCTGTGGCGTGACGCATTATGGAACAGTGCGACTCGGAACGCTAAAACCAGCGCCCCGATATTCTGGCCGAGATTTTGGTTGCCATAGACTGTGCCGTCAAACGCGGTGTCTCACTCATTCGAGCCCACCTGTCGCTTGATACTGGACAACCACCTGGCCGCGCTGGTGCCGGCCCGGCCGTGACCCCAGTGTCCGCCGCAGTTTGGAATGAATATCGGGATTCCAGCGACATGTCGTATTCGACATGCCGCTTAGGCCTTTGGAAGAATGATACCACGGGGTGGTTTGCTCACCCCTGCCACTCCACGGCAAGCCGTGCGCTGGAGATTTGCAGGAGATCGACCGCTCTGGCAGCAAGGTGGGAAACGACTTCGTCTATTGACGTCGGTTTGCGATAGAAAGCTGGAACCGGCGGCATGACGATCGCGCCTATCTCCGTTACCGATACCATGTTGCGCAAGTGACCGAGATGGAGCGGCGTCTCACGGGCCAGAAGCACCAGACGGCGCCGCTCCTTGAGTTGGACATCGGCGGCCCGCAGCAGCAGATTGTCGGTGAGACCGGAGGCGATCGCCGCCAGCGATCGCATGGAACAAGGAGCCACGATCATGCCGGAGGTGTGGAACGAGCCGCTGGCAATTGAGGCGCCGATGTCGGCTTCCGCATGGAAGCAATCGGCATGGCCGATCAGTCGCCCCAGCGCTTCGGTTCCGGCTTCGTGCGCGATGGTGCGGCGTGCTGCGCTGGTTACGACGACGTGGAGCTCCACATCCTCCATGGCGGACAGGATTCTGCCGATCTCGAGCCCGATCAAGGCTCCAGATGCTCCCGAAATCCCAAGAATGACGCGATTTTTCATTCCGCCCAGCCAATGCCGAGTTCGGCCCAGAGCCGGTCAACGGTCGAACAAACCTCCGGCGTCATCTGAAGCACTCTCCCCCACTCCCGGTCGGTTTCCGGGCCAAGCTTGTTGGTCGCGTCAAGACCAAGCTTGCCGCCCAATCCCGCTTTCGGGGAGGCAAAATCCAGGTAGTCTATGGGTGTGCCGGTGAGGGTCACCATGTCGCGCGAGGCGTCGAAACGCGTCGACAGAGCCCAGACAACATCGCTCCAATTGCGAATATCGACGTCCGGATCGACGACGATAATCAGTTTTGTATAGCTGAATTGCGGCAGCATCGACCACAGCCCCAGCATGACACGCCGGGCCTGGCCCGGATAACGCTTGTCAATCGCGACGACAATGGCACGATAGGAACAGGCTTCGGGTGGCAGCCACAGATCGACGATCTCGGGAAACTGGCGCTTTGCCAGCGGCACGAACAGATCGTTCATCGCCTCTCCCAGAACCGACGGTTCGTCGGGTGGACGGCCGGTGTAGGTCGACAGATAGATCGGGCTCCGGCACATGGTCATGGCACTGAGCGTCATCACCGGAAACGGCTCGACGGAATTGTAGTATCCGGTGTGATCGCCATAGGGGCCTTCGGGGGCGTTCTCAGAAGCCGAGACGGTCCCTTCAAGCACAATTTCGGCGGTTGCCGGGATGTCGATAGGCTGGGTCAGCGCGCGAACGACACGACTTCGCCTTCGCCGCAAGACACCCGCGATGGCAAGCTCGCTCATTGTCTCCGGCAGCGGCATGACTGCAGACAGGATCGTCTGAGGATCGGCACCGATGACGACGGCGATCGGCATGTCTTTGCCCAGCGCCTGCCACTGGCGATGGTGCCGAGCCGCACCTCTATGGGCAAGCCAGCGTGTAATCAAGCGATCGCGACCAAGGACCTGCAGCCGATAGACCCCGACATTCACGTCGTTGGAATCGACTGGCGAACAGGTAATGACCAAAGGCCATGTCACGAGAGGTGCCGGTTCCCCGGGCCAGCACCACTGGATCGGCAACCGAGCAAGATCGATGTCCTCTCCTCGCAGGACGACGTCCTGGCACGGCGCCCACGACACACGCCGACATCCCAGCGACAGTGCAGCCTGCAGCAGGGGCAATTGCCTCATTGCATCGCCCAAAGACGCGGGCGGCCTCGGCTCCTTTAGATCGGCAAGGAGGTTGGCAAGGCTGCCGATCTGGCCGGACCCGATGCCAAAACCCAATTCTATGCGCGCGCGCGTGCCCAAGAGGTTCGCGACTAGCGGCATGCCGGCAGCCGACCCGTCGGGAGCAACCGGATGTTCAAAAAGCAGTGCCGGCCCGCCCTGCTCGATCACCCGTCGATGAACCTCGGTAATCTCGTGCACCAGGCTGACGGGGCGTTTGATGCGGACAAGTTGGCCCCTCTGTTCGAGTTCGTGAAGAAAGGCTTGAAGGCCACCGTAGCGACGAGGCGGTACTTTGTCGGTCATGGTTTGCATATGGCGGCCGAGATCGTCCGCGTCTTTGCGCTGGCGCAATCAGCATCGGTGTTGGCGCGACTAGTCTCCACCTCCCGATACCGATGAAAACACCAGAATGCGATTGACATCCCTGCTCGCCATGCCGCTCGACGCCTTGCCGATCATCCCGGTACAACACGTCACACAACGCCTGTTCCAGCGCCTGCTTGAAGCCCATCCCGACCTGTTTGATCGTCTGGGCGAGTACCGCGGTTGCCGGTTCTCGTTCACGCCAACGGACCTGCCCCTCATCTTCCTTGTCGAACCGGGAGGCCCAAGCCTTTCGCTCAAACGCAAGGGTGCTGTCGTCTCTGCGGATGCCGGTGTCGAGGCTCCTCTCGTCATGCTGCTGGCGCTGCTGGAGGGCCGTTGCGATGCAGATGCACTGTTTTTTTCCCGCGATCTTCAAGTCTCGGGCGATATGGAAGCAATCCTCGCCCTGCGCAACGCGCTCGATGACTGCGACATC
The DNA here is from genome assembly GCF_000705355.1 of Pseudorhizobium marinum. NCBI lineage: Bacteria > Pseudomonadati > Pseudomonadota > Alphaproteobacteria > Hyphomicrobiales > Rhizobiaceae > Pseudorhizobium > Pseudorhizobium marinum. The sequence continues at coordinate 30,375 of NZ_JMQK01000027.1, read as the reverse complement.
GACCTGCCCAGGGATCTCGCGCAGCTCGGTGGCCCCCTCGCTCCACTGTGTGCAAAATTCGCGACAGAAGTTCGACGCAGGGCCCTGAAGGAGATGGCTTGAATGGAACTTATATGTCCTGCCGGTACGCCGGCCGCATTTCGACAGGCCGTCGATGCTGGCGCCGACGCCGTCTATTGCGGCTTTCGCGACGAGACAAATGCACGCAATTTCCCCGGCCTCAACTTTAGCCGCGAGGAATTGCGGGAGGCAATCGCGTATGGGAGACACAACGATTGCCAGACGTTCGTAGCGCTCAATACGTTCATGCGCGCCGGCGACGAGGAGATATGGTACAGCGCCGCATCCGACGCGGTAAATCTTGGTGCCGATGCCCTGATCCTCGCCGATTTCGGCCTGATGGCGCATGTCAGAGAGCGCTATCCCGAGCAGAGGCTGCATGTCTCGGTACAAGCCTCTGCTTCCAATCCGGAAGCCATCAATTTTCTGGTCGAGGCCTTCGACGCCAAACGGGTCGTGCTGCCACGCACCCTGACCATTGCCGATATCGCCCGGATCAAACGCAAAGTCTCGTGCGAAATCGAGATCTTTGTCTTCGGTGGGCTGTGTGTAATGGCGGAAGGACGGTGTTCGCTTTCGTCCTACGCGACGGGCAAATCACCAAACATGAACGGGGTTTGTTCTCCAGCCAGTCACGTGCGCTACCGCAAGGAGGGGACACTGATGTTGTCTGAGCTCGGAGAATTCACCATCAACAAGTTTGGCCCTGGTGAAGCCGCCGGCTATCCGACCCTCTGCAAGGGACGCTTCGACATCGGAGACGCCAGCGGCTACGCCTTCGAAGACCCGATCTCACTCGATGTGATGGGAGAGATCGAAGCCTTGAAGGCAGCTGGCGTTTCCGCTCTGAAAATCGAGGGACGACAGCGCGGCAAGGCCTATGTGGCAGAGGTCGTCTCAACGCTTCGAGAGGCGCTTTCCACCGAACCGGCGGCACGCGGTCCGCTCCTGGCGCGCCTGAAGGCCATGAGCGAAGGACAAAGGACGACAGCCGGCGCCTACGAGAAGCGGTGGAGATGACGATGACCGAATTGACGATGGGGCCGATCTACTATTTATGGGACGGGCCCAAATGGCGCGACTTCTATCTCCGTATCGCCGACGAGGCGCCGGTGGATCGCGTCGTGCTCGGCGAGACCGTCTGCTCAAAACGGCAGCATTTCATCGAGCCACACCTGGTTGAGGTCGTGGAACGACTGGAGCGCGCCGGCAAGACGGTGGTCTTTTCCTCCCTCGCGCTGGTGACATTGGAGCGCGAAAGTCGCATCATACGAGACCTCATTGACAACTCGGATCACCAAATCGAGGTGAATGATCTCTCCGCGATTGGCCTCATCAAGGGGCGCAGGCATCTGATCGGTCCACTCGTCAACGTTTACAACAGCGCCACGGCGCGGCTGCTTGCGCAAAGGGGAGCGGAGCGCATCTGCCTGCCGCCGGAATTGCCATTCACTTCGGTGTCGCAGATCGCGGCAGACGGGACCCCTGTGACCCTGGAGGTCTTTGGCTTCGGGCGAATTCCCTTGGCCATCTCTGCCCGTTGCGCCCATGCACGGTCGAAGGGAAAGACGAAGGACAATTGCCAGTTCGTCTGTGGCGAGGAGCCCGATGGCCTGTCGCTAAAGACCCTCGAGCGGCAGTCCTTTCTGGTCCTGAATGGAGTGCAGACCATGTCGCACACCTGTCAGGCTCTCTTGCTTGAGCTGGAGGAGATCCGCAATGCGGGCATCAGGTCTTTGCGCCTCTCCCCCCAGGACTGCGACATGGTCGGTATTGCGAAGATCTTTCGCGAGGCCCTGGACGGGCTCATCGATCCCCAATCTGCTCTCCATCAGCTGGGTGCCATCTATCCGATGGTGCCATTCTCCAACGGCTTTCACCATGCCAAAGAAGGCGCGGCCTGGATTGCGAGAGCAAAAAGCGCAGCGTTCGCTCGATAGCCTCCATGGAAGAACTGGAACGACGTGGCTGCCGACGCACACAATGACTATGGCAAAGCGGCAGCCATCCGAGCCGATTGCGCCTGAACTGGGTGCGTCGAGCACCAACGCCCTGCGGCGATCAAGCCGACGCCGACGCGGCTATGGCGTCGCGCCAAATCGGGCACTTAACACGGGACGCGGAACCTCGCCGCACAGGGCGTGGCGGAAGTTCCATAGGAACAGCACCCACCCTGTTATCCATAGCACTGTGGCGAGGTAAAGCATGAATGTCCCGCCCCAAGAGCCGCCGACAGACGCCCATAGCCGAACCGCTGCCGCGAGAAACACGAGCGCGAAGGCCAATGCCAGCACCGGCGACACGACCAATCTTGAGCCCTGCCGTGTCATTGCAGCCCGTCCCATAATGGCAATTAACATCGTCCCCATGGCTCCCATCGTCAATGCATGGAGGGCAGTCATCGTGCTCACATGACTGACCGACAATAAGGAGAACCCGACCAGCACGAAACCAAAGGACAACCAAAGCCAAGCCAGATGCAGTAGAAAGAGTGCGGGGTAGCGAAGGGTTTTCCAGCTGCGCCATCGCAGCATGCAGGAAAATTGCGCTAAACCCGATAGAACTGCCAATGATGCAGCGATCGCGTCTTTTTCAAACAGCATCGAAACGATCGCGACGATCAGCGCAGAAACAGCACCTTGCGATATCCAGCGGGTATCCGCGACAAAAGATCGAGACTGACTATGCTCGGCCCAATGGCGGCTGAAAGCCAAAATTGCGCGACCGCCGACAAGGCTGATGAGGAGCGCATAAAACAGCGGCATTGCGCGCATATGCGTCGCTTCGTAGGCTGACGCGGGCCCAGAGCTTGAAAGCAGCTCAAACGCTGCAAGGATTAATGGCGCGACCGCGAGTGGCAGTCTCCGCCAGGCCTTTGCCCTGGCGGCTTGCTGCGAAAGGAAGCTTCCCAGGGCAAGGAAGAAACAGCTTGTCGCGGCCAAAGTGACGGGCGAATGCGGCGCGCTCATAAAAGCGATCCGCCCGACGATCCACAGTGCAACCAGCAGGCGGGTTGTTCCGGGGGAGACCGCTCCATCGTGCGTCCAGGCGGGAAGAGCCGTCAGCAGGTAACCGCCCACTGCCGCCCCGCCCATGCCGAACAGCATTTCATGCCTATGCCAAGACAGCGGCTCTGGGCCAAGCCCCGGTGGAGCAAGCTAGGCCAATGGTACAATCGCGGCCCATAACCCCGCCAGCAAGAAGAAGGGGCGATGGGGCGCCAGCCACAACGGGTGGTGCTTGCGCCAGACCTGCAGCATCAACCGGCGTTGGCCATCTGCGCGGTCCACCAACTCCGGCCGGCACGTCATTTTTGACGCCGCCCAGCCGTTCCACCTTCTGTCCAAGCGGAAGCGGGAATACTGCGCAGCGGCGGCCGGGTTTGCGGTCGCATGTGACGAGATGATCGAGGACACTTAGAGCCATCGGTCCTGGCGCGACAGGCGGATCGCTCACGTGCCTTGAGCTCGGCGAGCAGTGCATCCGGCAAAGGCACGGTGCGCCGTACCGCGCCGTGAATTGGGATGTGCCGGACACGACAGAGATCGGCTCCTCTATGGCGAAACAGACAGGCTATGGGGTGCAGAACTGCTGGAGTTGACGCCATGGTACTGCAAGGGGAAATTGCCGGCATGACGAGCCCTTCAAAGGCGGAGTGGTTCGATCCTCATGCCGCTTATGCCGATAAGGGGGCCACGGTATTTGTGCTATAGCAAAGAAATGCCTATTCGGGCAGAAGGGCGGCTGGGGCTTGAAGTCATCGACGATCTCTGCAGAACGATGGGCTGCGTCCAGCGTGCCCCCGCCTTGACGATGGGCTGCTGGGTGGGAAACAATATTGCACCGCAACATTTGCACCGCCAGCTTCAGTCTTCCGGTTCTTTTCGTGCGGATGCGTTGCGGGGGGTTGAGAGATGTCGCCAGGTCACATCAACCGTGGTCAATCGATCTTCACCGCACCACCTCCTAATGCACGCCTGGTTCAGGCACAGGCTTCACGTCCCGTTTCAGACGGTGCGCGGGCCGGCTTCGTCGCCTCACCAGACATCTGGCATCACCATCGGTCGGAGTGACGGGCCGACGGTGGCGGCAGTGTCCTTCAGATCTTGTGACGAACGGTGGAGACCGTCTCTCTCCGCACGACATCTTCCGCGTCAACTACCGCGCGCCAGAGACGGTTGCCGATCCGTAGGCTAATGCGAAACGATCCCGCATCCTCACCCTCGCCGCGTTCGATGGTACTGGCGACGAGCTTTCGCTGTTGGAAGTCACGAAGGCTTTCGAGCGAGAGGTTGAACTTTTCGGCAATCTCAGTTGATTCCAGAAAAAAGTCGCCGTTTTGATCGCGCTCTATATTCATCGGCTGTTCCTCCATTGATTTGCGTATGGCATCTGCCGAGGCTCAACCAGCGTTCGGTCCATTAGGCGGCGGTGCTATAGGTCCTCGCGGAACCGGCAAGGTAGGCGTCGAAGGCGGCTGCAACGGCTCGAACCACGAACCGATGTTGGTGATCGACCCATACAACCGCGTCGATGCGGCGAACGAGGCCATCGCGCTCCAGAGCTTCCAATGCATTATTCCCCGTCAACAGATACTCGGGGTCAAAACCATGCGCTGCACTCAGCGCCCCGATGTCGGCTTTAAAATCGCACATCAACCGTTCTATGACATCGGCTCGCAGGCGATCTTCAGAAGTTAGACCATAGGTCTTCGAGGTCGGCAGTTCTCCGGCAGCAACCCGGTTGGCATAAAGGCCAGGTGGTACCTCGTTTTGATGATAGCCTTGCCCCAGCTTGCCGATTGCCGACGCTCCCAGGCCGATAAGCGTTTCGCAGGCATCCGTCGTATAACCCTGGAAATTGCGGTGCAGGTGACCCTCACGCTGGGCGATAGCCAGCTCGTCCTCAGGCAGCGCAAAATGGTCGAGACCAATCCGCTGATAGCCTGCCGCAACAAGTCTCTGTGCTATGGCCTCAGCCTGGGCATGACGTTCTCGCGCATTTGGGAGCGCGGACTCGTTGATCAGCCTCTGGTGCTTCTTGAAGCTCGGGATATGAGCATAGCCAAAGACCGAGAAGCGATCTGGACCCATCGCCACAGCTGTTTCGACTGTCTCGATGCACGACTCGACCGTCTGATATGGCAGGCCGTAGATCAGATCGAAGTTGATGGCGTTGACACCGTTCTGGCGCAATCCAGTGACGCACTCCGAGGTCGTTTCCGCGGATTGAATGCGGTTGATCGCCTTTTGCACCTTCGGGTCGAAGCTCTGGACACCAAGGCTTGCTCGGGTCACCCCAGATCGGCCAAGGGCGTCCATCATCTCTGGCTGCAGCCGGCGCGGATCGATCTCGACTGCGGTATTGACCCGGCTTGCGAACCCGAGCGTGCTGCGCAGAGCGTCCATCAAGGTGATAAACTCCCGAGGTTCAATGATTGTCGGGGTTCCACCGCCAAAGTGGATTTCGCCGACATTGAAGTCACCGCCCCTCTCCTTTGCGATCAGGTCAACCTCCCGATGCAGCATCTCCAGATAGTCTAGGATCGGTTTGTCCTTCTCGGTGATCGTGGTGTGGCATCCGCAGTACCAGCACATGGATCGGCAAAAAGGGATGTGGAGATAGAGCGAAGTCCTCTGGGTCGCCGGGATCGACCGAAGCCATCGGCCGTAGGTCCCAGGAATTATCTCAGGACTAAAATGCGGAGCCGTCGGGTAACTCGTGTAGCGAGGCAGGCGCGCCTCCCCGTACTTCTCTATCACTGACTGTTCCATTCCCGCGACCCTTTCATGCAGCACCTGCATACGCTAGCGGCCGACACAGTTTCTCTCTTTGCGCAATGTCAAGTTCACTGAAGAGAACACCTGCTTTGGCTGGACCTCGTGATGGAACACACCACTGCAGAGCAGATCCGCCCCAGGTTCCGGGCTGCAGGTGGTGACACAAGCCCGCACTGTTTTCCGAGCAAGAGTAGATCTTCCGTTATCTCAGCCCGCGACATAGGCGCTCCTGGGACCCGGCCTTCTTGATCCAAACAAGGAGAGACAACCATCGGGACGCTCACCGGAAGCTGAGCGCATGGCTCTTGAACGGCGAACGACGACACCTGAAGGCGTAAGACGTTGTTCGTCGTGCGGGGTGCGTCAATCACAACCATTTAAGTTGGGTGGTTTTCGCGTTAGCGTTCAGGAAACCGGTCAACAACCGGTTCGAAAGGAAACTAGCATGACAGTCTGGCCTCCCCTTCCCCCTATGCATACGGGCCTCCGCGGACGATGCCCTCGCTGCGGCCAGGGTCATATTTTCCAGGGTTTTTTGACCATTCGAGCCGCGTGCGAAGTCTGTGACCTCGACTATTCCTTTGCTGAACCTGCAGATGGGCCGGCCTTCTTCGTGATGACTTTCGCGTGTGTTCCCAGCGTTCTTCTCGCCGTGTGGCTGGAGGTTCAGTTCCAGCCCGCATGGTGGCTGCATCTGCTGATATCGCTACCCGTCATTCTGATCACCTGCATCCCCCCGCTGCGCCCCCTGAAGGGCTGGCTTGTCTCAAGCCAGTACTACCATAAGGCTGAGGAAGGGAAATGGGACCGGTCACCGCCGCACGGCTAAACCGTCGTCTTGTACCCAAGCAACAGGTTGTGAGTCCTGATTGGGCGTCGCCCCATCAACCCAAAGAGCGAAACCTCGGGTCGGCTTGGACGCCAGCCAAGTGCTGTGCGATCCTTTTTCCCGTCGACCAGTGCGCGCCTAAGGGGTTCCCCAGATTGAAACTGCCGTCTGCACCACCAGTTCCAGCTTCCGTTTCTGTTCGTCCTCTGTAAGCGCATTGCCGTGTTCTGTGGACGCAAACCCACATTGGGGAGCGATACCAAGTTGCTCCATATCGACATATTTTGACGCTTTATCAAACTGACGACGCAGGGAATCCATTTTCTCTAGCTTCCCTGTCTTCGTGGTGATGAAGCCCGCCATGACACGCTTGTCGCCTTTCGGCAGGAGCCTTAGCGGCTCAAGCCCTCCAGCACGATCCGTATCGTATTCCATGAAGTAGATATCGACACTGGTCTTGTTGAAAATTGCGTCGGCGGCTGCATCATAGCCCCCGGACGCGGCATGTGTGGAACGGAAATTGCCGCGACACATGTGCATTCCGATCATCATGTCATCAGGTCGTTCTTTGATCGCCTCGTTCAACATCCAGGCGTAGCGATCGATAAGCCAGTCGGGGTCTTGCCTCATCGACAGCCGTTGCGCCCGTTGCTGGGGATCTCCGAGATAGGCGAAGAAAATGTCGTCGAGCTGCAGATACCTGCAGCCGACGGCATAATAGGCTGCGACCGCCTGCCTGTAGGTGGCGGCAATGGCCTCAAACAATGCCTCCGGGTCCTGATATTCGGGAACGCGGACATCATCGGGATCTGTGCGAAAATGGATGCAGGACGGGCCTGGAATCGAGATCTTGGGGCAGACCGTCGTTCGCTCCTGCAAAAACGTGAAGTGCTCCAACATCGGGTGGTTGGCAGGGAACCCAAGCTTGCCGGTGATCACCGGATGGACAGGCGGTATTCTGGTGCCATGAAACTGCACACCCTCGCCCCGCACCTCCATCTCCATGCCGTCCAGCATGCCCATAAAGTCGAAGTGCCAGAACGCCCGACGGGCCTCGCCGTCGGTCACGACCTGCAGGCCCACATCTTCCTGCATCTTGATAAGGTTCGGAATTTCCGCGTCCTCGATGGCGCGCAAAGCTGCCGGGTCGGCATGTGCTGCACGGGCCTCGGCGATCGCGCGAGGACGGAGCAGACTGCCGACATGGTCGGCGCGGAAAGGTGGAGTTGGCATAAGTCCCTCATTTATAAGCTGTGAGAAAAAACATGAACAGGCCATGTTCTTTGTCCTAAACGGGCAGCCTCTCAGACTGCCCCTGATCCGGAGCAACCCCGATCGCGTTCAGCCACTGCAACGGCCGATGTCGTGCGGTTAGTGGTTCGACCCATCCTCCCACACAGTGCCACGACCGTACACGCCCGTCCAGCAGTGCGCTATGACGGGTGTGGGCGATGCCAGAGAGCACGATTGACGTATCACGACCGTCGGCTGCGTCACCCGCTGTGGAGCCGACAGAATGGCTCCGACACCAGGAGCATAGCAATGAACGAAACAGCAATTGCTGCATTGGGCGATCAGCTTGGCTGGTGCCGCCTTCGCTATTGCGGCGATCGTCGCTGATTTAAAGATCCGGATGTTGGGCAAGGGCACGAAAGACGCCACGGTTTTAAGCCCAGCGCGTTGAAGTTGTGGCGGGAGACACGGCTACCTTCGCGCCGACAGACAAGTCGCAACATGCCGAAACCATATCCGGCTTGCTGGCCGAAAGCGCAAAGCCATTCAGGGCGAAGAGCAACGAAACGCTCAAGGTCACCTTCGACACGACTGGCGACAAAGCCAATACGTACAACCCGCCTTCGGCATGGATATGGTGGCACTGATTTTCGTTGGCGATGACGCGAGAAACCTCGACGCGATGAAGATAACGACTTGGTTGCGCATCAACAAAGACGCTGCGCCCTATCCGGCTACTGTGGATGATGCTTGGAAGCGGTGAGACAAACTCCTGCGGCCGCGGCTCAACCTCCGCTGACTGCGGTCGCCGCTGGCCGCTGAAGTCTGACGGGTTCGCCGGCTGATGATTGGATCGTACCGAATGAGGACGTTTGCTTGATGGCTGTTAAAAATGCTCTGCGTCAAACGGTGTCGGACCTGGGAAGAGCCTCCGGGTTTCCTGATGATATCCAGGCACGAAGACAAAGCGCGCAGCGCGATGACCTGCAACGGGACGCGCATGAATGTGCTGCGACGGCATGTCCGCCAGAATTATTTTCGTTTGTGGTGGAGCAACTGACGCGCCTGCAGGAGAAGCAATCTTTTTAGCGCCAATGAGATGGATGATGCCGTTGCGCGCCCAGTGCCGGCGGAGCCTCGTGGCCATTGCAACGCGAAACACAGCAGGTGAGAAACCGGCGGATGGTGGTGAAGGCCTGGGCGGGCGACGCTTATCCCGTGACAGCGCCTTCGTTCGCCGGACGAACCAACGTGGCAAACTTTGCCAGTACACCTCTTGTATAACGCGGTTCCGGCTGCCGCCATAGCGCCCTTCGCCTGACAAGCTCGGACTCGTCTACGTGCAAATGCAGGAGCTGCGCGGCCGCATCAATTGTGATCGTGTCACCTTCTTCGACGAGTGCAATATTGCCGCCTTCATAGGCTTCAGGAGTGACATGCCCCACGACCATGCCCCAGGTCCCCCCGGAAAAACGTCCATCGGTTATCAGCCCGACACTGTCTCCCAAACCTCTTCCAACGATGGCCGAGGTTGGAGCCAGCATCTCGGGCATGCCAGGGCCGCCCTTCGGTCCCAGATATCGTAATACCAAAATGTCGCCTGGGTTGATCTGATCGGCAAGAATTGCGTCCATCGCTGACTGTTCGTTGTCGAAGACGCGCGCTGGGCCGGTGATGATCGTCGTCTTCAAACCGGTGATCTTGGCAACGGCGCCACCCTCAGCCAAATTTCCTGTCAGAATGGCCAGGTGCCCCTCACGGTAAAGGGCCTGTTCGATCGGTCGAATGACGTCCTGCCCGCCGGCTGGATGGTCTGGCACCGCGGCCAGCTCCTCTCCCAAGGTCCTACCGGTGATCGTGAGACAGTCGGGGTACAGGAGACCGGCATTCAGCAGGAGTTTGAGGACCTGCGGAACACCGCCTGCCCGGTGCAGATCGACCGCCATATAGCGGCCAGAGGGCTTCAAGTCGCACAGGACCGGAACCTTGCGTCTGACCCGCTCGAAATCTTCGAGGTTCCATTCGACCTCCGCTGCATGGGCGATGGCAAGGTAGTGCAGCACCGCATTTGTCGATCCTCCGGTCGCCATGATCAAGGCGACAGCATTCTCAATGGAATGGCGGGTAACGATCTCGCGGGGGCGGAGGCCCTTCTTGACTGCCTCGACCAAGATCCTTGCCGACTCGGCGGCACTTTCCGTCTTCTCATGATCCGGATTGGCCATATTGGCCGATCCGAGCAGAGACATTCCAAGCGCTTCAAACGACGAGCTCATGGTGTTGGCGGTGTACATGCCGCCGCAAGAGCCGGTGGTGGGGCAAGCATTCTGCTCAATCCCTTCAAAGTCCTCCTGACTCATTGTTCCCGCCATGAATGCACCGACGGCTTCAAAAGCCGAAACGATCGAAAGGTCCTCGCCTTTCCAGAACCCAGGCTTGATCGTGCCTCCGTAAACATAGATGGCAGGCACATTGGCGCGCAGGATGCCGATCATCCCCCCCGGCATGTTCTTGTCACAGCCGCCGAGAACGAGAACCCCATCCATCCACTGCCCCTGCACCGATAGCTCGACACAGTCAGCAATCACCTCTCTTGAGACCAATGAGTATTTCATACCCTCAGTACCCATTGCCATACCGTCTGATATGGTGGGGGTGCCGAACACCTGGGGGTTGGCGCCAGCAGCTCGGACCGCGGCAATTGCTGCGTCAGCAAGAGGTTGGAGCCCTGCATTGCACGGCGTGATCGTTGAGTAGCCGTTCGCAATCCCGATCATCGGCTTGTCGAAGTCGGCTTTCTCATATCCCAGCGCATAATACATTGCCCGGTTAGGGGATCGCGCAACACCTTCTGTGATGTTTTTCGAGCGTTGATTGTACGGCATTACGTTCCCTTTGTTCAAAAGAGCAGAATGCGACGGACTGAACTGTTGCTCGCGTCCCCGTGTTATCCTGGAGCGCTTTCTGCGGCTGGCGGGGGCGCAGAAGCGCCTCCCATCTGCTGTAAGGTCGCGGCAACTGCCGCCGGATCTTGCTGCTCGCGGACGGCCACGAGCGTTGCACCCGCCCTTAGACCTTCCGTGTAAAAGTGCGCGTCCTCCTCCGAGGAGCCACTGGTGCGCAGGACGTCGAAAACACTGGCAACGGTCGCACCAGCGACGACGCCAACGGAGGCGCCGGCGAGAGCTGTCGCCAGCCAGCCAAGGATGCCGACGACGCCCAAACCGCCCACCGGCGTCAACACCAACCCAGCAATCAGTCCCACCGCGCCTCCGCCTGCTGCGCCAACGCCCGCCCCCACCGTGGTGCTTTCAACCGGATCAACATCTGTCGTCAGGTGGCCACTCTGGTTCGAGATGATACTGATGTCATCATCTGCGACCCCCATCGCAACGAGTTCGGCCGCCGCCATTCGAGCGGCCTCAAGATCCTTGAACAAAGCAGCGACTGCGGGCATTGGGTGGTCCTCCGGTCTTGATCGACCTTACATGTCGCGATAGCAGCCCGCTTCAAGCAATTCGTTGGATTACTCGTCGTCATCCGTAAGGATGCGCTCAGCTGCCCCATCCAGGTCATCATACTGGCCATTGTTGAGCGACCAGAGAAAAGCCACAAGCCCTACTGCCCCCATGGCGAGACCAATGGGTACGAGCACGAGGATATAGTTCATGGTTCCACCGCAGCTGCGCGGAACCCTGTGGCCGCTCGCTCTTCCCTGAACAACCGCCTCTGCTGAGCCCCGCGGCTCAGCCGCAAAGCGTTGGCAATGACGGCAATCGATGAAAGTGACATGGCGATGGCCGCTAACAGCGGGGTCACCAGGCCGGCAACGGCAATGGGAACGCATACAGCATTATAGACAAGCGCCATTGCCAGGTTCTGGCGCACCACCACACGGGTTGCCTTGGCTATGGATACCGCCTCCCCTAAAATGCGAAGATCGTCTCCCATGAAGACGAAATCAGCCTGCTTGCGTCCGACCTCCGCGGCACTCGCCGGGGCCATGGAAACGTAAGCCGCAGCCAGTGCCGGAGCATCATTGAGACCGTCGCCGACCATCAAGACCCGCTCGCCGCGATCGCGAGCCGCACGTAGCTGCTCCACCTTTTCTGCGGGCGAAAGATCGGCCAGAAATTCGACGATGCCAAGTTTGGCAGCGACGGTGGATACGGCGCCCAGTCTATCGCCCGAGAGGATCCTCAGCCGATAACCCTGCTGGCGTAGCTTGGTGGCAAGCTGGGCAGCTCCGGGACGTAGCGAGTCCGTCAGCTCAAAACGGACCAAGCACGTCCCGTTCTTTGAAAGCACCGCGCTGGATGCGGCTACATCTGCCACTGCCGGCGTTTGGTCCTCCTCAAGCGCCCAGTCCGGGCGGCCCAGGCGATAGACATCTGCTCCCACGACGGCCTCGACACCATATCCTACAACCTCCTCAGCGTGCTCAACGGCAAAGCCTCCATCGGGCGATCCGCGCTGGGCAATCGCGACGGAGACGGGATGACGGGAGTGCCTGGCCAGCTCAGCGGCAATCGCAACTATCTGCGATGGGGTGTTCCCAGGCACAGTCAATTGATAGCGTCCAAGTGTCAGCGTGCCGGTTTTATCAAACACGACCGATTGCGCTTCAGCCAGCCGCTCGAGCGCTGCGCCATCCTTCATCACCACCCCGCGCTGGAACAGTCGCCGCGCCGCCACCACTTGCGCGATCGGCACGGCCAAGCCCAGGGCGCAAGGACAGGTTATGATAAGGACTGAGATTGCGATCGTCAGCGACAGATGCCAATCACCGGTGTGCTGGTACCAGGCCACAAGCGCAAGAACGGCGACCGTATGTATCACTGGCGAATAGAGACGTGCAGCTCGTTCTGCAAGACCGCGATACCGCGGCCCGGCTTGTTCGGCAGCTTGCATGAGATCGATCATTTGCGCCAGGAACGAAGTCGCAGCCGTCGCCGTCGCTTCGATGACGATGCGGCCGGATCGGTTGAGCACGCCCGCCTGGACCAAAGTCCCGGGACCGCATGGCGCCCAATGACTTTCGCCGGTGATCAAGGAAGCATCCAGATCTGAGACACCCTCCTTGACGATGCCGTCAACGGGCACCCTGTGACCCACACTGACAACAACCCGCATCGTCGGCTTGATGTCGCGCAGCGGCAGATAGGTCGGCTGGCCTTCTGCACCGACGACGTGAGCGCCCGCCGGCTCAAGCCGAGAAAGAGCGGAAACGGCTGATCGTGATCGCTCTCGCATCAACAATTCAAGGGTGCGGCCGATCAACAGAAAGAAAATCAGGGACGTCGCCGCGTCGAAATACGCGTGCGGCGCCTCTTGAGAGACGTCATACAGGCTAAGACCGAAAGCGAGCACCAGACCGACGGAGATGGGCACGTCCATGTTGGTGCGCCCAGCGCGTATCGCCGACCATGCAGAAACAAAAAAGATGCGGCCGGAGTAGAGCAAGGCCGGCAGGGCCAGCGCGGCAGAAACAAGATGGAAACCCTGGCGCACTCCCCCGTCTGCACCGGACCAGACAGAGACCGACAGGAGCATGATATTCATTGCGCTGAAGCCCGCGACCGCGAGCGCCTTGAACAAACGCGTGACTTCCTCGTCCCGCCCCCGCTCCTCCGGCGTCAGCGTCGCAGGATATCCGATGGCCCGAAGCGTAGAGAAAATCGCTGGCGGATGATCGCGTTGGCCGGTCCAAGTCACCGCGGCCCGACGCGTTGAAAGATTGACCCTTGCTGCCAGCACACCGGGCTGCGCCGCCAGTGCTTGCTCCACGGCGACGATGCAACTGCCGCAGCGCAACGCCGGAATGCTCACGACGGTTCTGTAGGTGTTTTCTCCAAGCGGCTGGCTTGCCCATGCAATTTCCTCGCAAGGGGGCGAGTAGTCCTCAGCCGCGGCTCCCGGATCTTGGGTGGCGAAGGAGGTGCAGCAGGTCAAGCTGCGGGTCCCTCCATCGCCCGATAGGCATGCCAGGTCGCGTGCCCGAGCAGTGGAAAAACGATGATCAGTCCCACCAGCGCCGTCGCAGCACAAACGGCAACCAGGGCCAGCACGATCCCGCCCCACGTCAGCATCGGCAGCAGATTGTTCCACACCAGCGCGGTGCTTGTCCCCATGGCGGTCAGAGCATCTACACGCTTGTCGAGCATCATGGGGATGGAAAAGACGCTGATGGCGAAGGCAAAGCCGGCAAACAAGGAACCAATAAAGCTCCCCACCAGCAGCATGGCCCAGCCGGTGGGGGTGGTCAGCAGCATCTGGGTTATCTGTGAGAAACCGGGAAAGGCACTGACGCCAAAGAACAGCGCATAGACGAGAACGGCGGCACGCATCCACAAGAGCATCAACAGCACGAGCAAAAGGCCGGTAAAGAAGATATGCGTCCCGGTTTCGGAGCGGACCCGAAACATCCGCCTGCCGCTGACAGGCTCGCCAGCCTCAAGGGCTCGGCTCTTGGCGTAAAGGCCCGCGGCCAACAGTGGCGCGACGATCATGAAACCCGCCATGGCGGGAAACACGTAGTAGTCGCGACCGCCGGCAAACAGGAGCCATATAAACAAGGCAGATAACAGGAATACGCCGGCCCCATACACCAGACTGGGTCCGGGCTGCGTCCAAAGATCGTCCCACCCGCGCGCCAGCCATGCAAGCGGCGCCGCAGGGGATAGATTTCTCTTGTAGAAGGGGTTGCGCGTTTCCTCCACGGTGGAGGTTTCGCTCAACAACCCGTAGGTCCTCCCTGGCGTCTTCATCCGTCCACTCCCTTTCCACCAATCAGCATGCAGATTTTGCCGCTCGATACTCTCCTGGATCTGTCCCCGGGCTCTTCAGGTGATCCACGCACCCCGGCTGGCTGGTGACGGCAACATATACGAGATGGCCGTTGGCACCGACGAACAGGCAGACGGCCGCACCGACGGCAATCCAGATGGTCCATCGCGCTCGTCTTGTCACGGTTTTTCCACACCCAGATCATTCACATAGAGCGCCAGCGTCTTGATCTCGCTGGGGCTGAGGCGTTCGTCCCAGGTCGGCATATGGCCCTGCCGACCGCCATGGATCGAAGTCACAAGGGTCTGGATATCGCCACCATAGACCCAGTAGTCGTCGGTAAGGTTGGGGGCCCCGACGTCGCGGCTGCCGGTGGCATCTTCACCATGGCAGGCGGCGCAATTGGTCAGAAAGACTTCCCGTCCCGCCTGCAGAGCCTCAGCATTGTCCGCCGTTGACGTTTCAGGATGGCTCAGGGAGCGGACATAAAGGGCAACCTGCCGAACCTGGGCGCGCTCCAGCATCTGGTCACGGCCGAAGGCAGGCATTTGCGCAACACGGGTTTCCTCATGCGGCGAATTGATGCCCACGCGTAGCGTCTCGGCAATATTCTCTGGTCCTCCGCCCCACAACCAATCGTCATCGGTCAGATCCGGATAGTTGGCAGCTCCCCTGGCATCCATACCGTGACAGGCAGCGCAGTTGTCGCCAAACAACTGCCGCCCGGAGCCCCGGACGAACGCCATAAGGTTCTCGTCGGCGATGATCTCGTCGAAGCTCATTGTCTCGATGGCGGTCGTCCACGGGGCCCGCGCCGCTTGGCTTTGCGCCATGTCCTCTTCGACCCTTTGCCACTGATCGGTGCCAAGCACACCCTTGGTGTAGGTTGTTCCAAGCGGCCAGGTTGGCATCAGAACCCACCAGAGCAGCGCAAACAGGTGAGTTACCACCAGAAAGATCAAGACGCCGCGCGGCACGGGCGTGTCGAGTTCCTTGATGCCGTTCCACTCATGGCCGGTGGTCTTGCGGCCGCTGATCGGGTCGACTTCCTCTACGTCCATGGCTTGTCTTCCTTGTCCAGTATATCCTTTTTGGCCTGTTCGAAGCGCTTCTTGTTCGATGGCCAGAAGGTGTAGATGATTACCCCGATCGAAAAGGCGATGAGATAAAACAGCCCCCAGCTCTTTGCGAAGGCAACCACTGTGCCGTGATCAAAATCCACGATCCGTCCATCCCAGGCGTTAGTTGTTAGGGTTTGGCACCTGTTCTTCGGCAACAGTCCCGCGATAAGCAGCATCGGTCAAGCGTCCGAGGATCTGCAGATAGGAGACCAGCGCATCCATCTCCGTCACCTGGGTGGTAACGCCATCGAAACTGCTGATCTGGGTCGCATCTCCATATCGCTCGGATACGCCATCGGCAAAGGCAGAGTCCGGCGAAGCCTGCCCTATGGCGTCGCGTGCGGCATTGGCCACCATCTCGTCGCTATAGGGAACTCCCAGCGTTTGCTGGGCCTGCAAATGAAGGCCAAGATCGTCCACGTCGAGGGCGTTGCGCGCAAGCCAGGGATAACCGGGCATGTTCGACTGAGGCACGACGTCGCGTGGATTTGTCAGATGCGCAACATGCCAGAAGTCGGAGTACTTCCCGCCGACGCGCGCCAGATCAGGACCGGTGCGCTTCGACCCCCACAGCATAGGACGGTCGTATTTCGACTCCACGGCCAGTGAATACGGTCCGTATCTTTCCACGTCGTCGCGCAGCGTGCGGATCATCTGGCTGTGACAAGCATAGCAGCCTTCGCGGATATAGATGTTGCGACCTGCCAGTTCCAGGGGCGTGTAGAGGCGCATGTCCGGCGCCTCCTCGACCGTTTCATCGATGGTGAAAAGCGGCGCGATCTCGACAATCCCGCCCACACTTGCCGCAGCGATAATTGCAAAGACAAACCCGAGTGCCGAGCGTTCCAGCTTGCGGTGAAAGAGTTCTCTCATATCATCACTCCGCTGGTGCTGTGGCTGGATCGTCGACGACCGGCAGGTCTTGTTCCGAGCGTGACAGGGGCAAGGCACGCGCCGTCATCCAGATGTTGTAAGAACCGACGATGGCACCGATCAGAAACAACAGCCCTCCCAGGGTGCGCGCGATGTAGTAGGGATACATCGCCACCAAGGAATCGACGAAGGAATAGGCGAGCGTGTCCTGCGCCGTATAGGTGCGCCACATCAGCCCCTGGATAACGCCAGAGTTCCACATTGCGAAAATATAGATCAGCGTCCCGGCCAGCGCGAGCCAGAAATGCACCTCCACGAGAACATTAGAGTACATCCGTTCGCGTCGCCACAGAGTTGGAACAAGCGTGTACAAAGCACCGAAGGTGATCATTGCAACCCATCCCAAGGCACCGGCGTGCACGTGACCGACAGTCCAATCCGTATAATGCGATAGCGAATTGACCGGCCGGATGGCGAGGAAAGAGCCCTCAAATGTCGATATGCCGTAGAAGATCGCTGCGACGAACATGAAGCGCAAGGTGGCGTCGTCACGCACCTTATGCCACGCACCGTTCAGGGTCAGAAGTGCATTGCCGGCCGAAGCCCAGGACGGCACCAGCAGCATCACAGAAAACGTCATCCCGAGATTTTGCACCCAATGCGGCAATGCCGTGTAGTGCAGATGGTGTGACCCCGCCCACATATAGAAGAACGTGATACCCCAGAAGCTCAGGATTGACAGCCGGTAGGAGAAGATCGGACGCTCCGCCCGTTTCGGCAGATAATAATAGAGCATCGCCAGGAAGCCCGCGGTCAGGAAGAACGCCACCGCGTTGTGTCCATACCACCACTGGACCATGGCATCCTGGACGCCGGGCCATACAGTGTAGCTTTTCGCGTGGGCCAGCGAAATCGGCAAGGCGATGTTGTTGACGATGTGAAGTATGGCCACCACCAGAATGAAGGCCATATAGTACCAGTTGGCGACATAGATATGCGGCTCCTTGCGGCGGGCAAGCGTGCGGATGTAAAGCACGAAATAGGTTACCCAGACCACCACCAGCCACAGATCGGCGTACCACTCGGGCTCGGCATATTCCTTGGACTGCGTCAGGCCCATGAAGTAGCCGGTCACGGCCAGGAGACAGAAGAGATTATAGCCAAAGATGACGAACCATGGGCTGAACTGGTCGGCCAGCCGCGCCCGCGACGTACGCTGAACGACGTGAAACGAGGTGGCGATGAGGGCGTTGCCGCCAAACCCGAATATCACGCCTGTCGTATGGGCGGGGCGAATTCGGCCAAAGCTTGCCCATGCGGTGTCGAAGTTCAACGACGGCCAGGCCAGCTGCGCGGCGGCCCAAACGCCGATGAACATCCCGAACACCGCCCAGATCATGGTCAAGGCAACCCCGACCTTAATGGGGTCGTCGTAGTAGCGCGACAGTCGTTCAGGGTGTGGCTCGCGCTCAAACAGCGATGACAGAACCACCGCGAGCAGCACGCCGCTGTAGAGCAGAACAAGCAAGCCGTGGACCCCCAATGGGTCGGCTCGGCCCGCCGCTGCCATTGCTATTCCGATGACCGCCATCACAGCCAAGACAATAGCAGCAAGCTGTCGCTCGCCTGAGGTCAATTGTCCGATCAAACCGCCTCTCCCTCTCCTGCTTTCGTCAGGCGCCACCGGCGCCTGCCTTCAATGACATAGAACGATGCATCCGGAGTGACAACCGATGGGACAGATTTGGATCGGAATCGCTGGCAAAATGCTCGTTTTGTGAGCAATCCGTCAGCGACGTCCCCCAAGAAACCTGGCAATCGTCAAGAATGGTGGGACATGCTCGGCGATCCGCATATGATTCGTCTGACGGTATCGTCGACAAGACAGGCAAGGGGTGAGGCTAGGGCGCGCTCAGGTGTTCGGCGGCTACAGCCTCACAATCGCGAACCTGCTTTGGAAACCGGCACGGGAGTTTTTGTCGCCCCGGGGTTCCACAGTACAGTTGGAGCCGGGGTATGCATGTCCAAAACAGCAGCGCGACCGCGCAAGGATGCTTGCTCACTCGCTTCCACGGCAAGGTTTTGAGACCGTCGTCCCGTCAGCCTTCACCAGGCGGGCGCAACCGGCGCCGTGGGTGAATGGCTGGCCGCGCCTGCGGGGCGCGACTTTAACTGGCGCGTTTCTTGCGTGGAACCGAGAGCAGCAAGAGCGAAAGGAGCAGCCAGATGAAGTCCATCGACCCGACGGTCTTTCTGGTATTGGCTGTCGCGCTGACACTGCCTTCATTCATGTTGCTCCTTCGCGAGCACACCACAGTCGTCGGCCGCCGTCCAGGCATCTCGATCATGATGGCCAGTGCAATTTGTCCGGTGGCGATCACCTTGAGCTTTGTCGGGCGACCCTTCAGCACAGGAGTTGGTCTGACTGCGGTTGCCATTGCACTCTCGTTTGCCGCTGCAAAGGTCGGAGCCGGCCGGCAGACAGTGGCACTTGGCGTTGTCAGCATGGCTTTCTACCTTCATTGGGGATGGCCGCCGGCTTAGCCCTCTCCTGGACACAGGAGGTGAGGAACCCAGCGCCTGCCGCCGCACTACCTCTGAAGAAGACTGCGTGGCTCAAGCCACGGGCAGATGAGACCGGATGGTGTCCAGAACAAAATTAGCACGTTGGAAAGGCAGTAGTATCCTGTGATCTTGATCAATGTGCGGGATTTCTCGACCTGCTTTTGATGCTCCGAAAAAGGAGGTGCATCATGTCATCCTATTCATCGTATCTCAAAGAGCAGATTGCCGTACACCAAGCGATCATTGAAGAACTGGGACGCGACGGGTCTGACAAGAGCCAGGATAGGTTGGAGACGGCGCGCCTAAAGGAGATAAGGAACCACGAGCGATCTTTAGAGGCGCTGCGTGCGACGCTTATGATCGAGGATGGTGCTTCGCGCTGATCCAACAGCAGCTGACAGACCACTTGAAATGCATTCGGCTCTCTCTGACGCGTTCCTAGCGCGGCGTCAGGAACACCAGAGGATCGGCCCCAAACAGAGCCGCATGCCCACCCGAGAGGAGCCAGATCATTGCTATTGCGTCCACCGCCAGGGCGAGCGTCATTGCTGCGTCGAAGCCGAAGCGGGCACGCCCCGTGACCAAGGCTGCGCATGGTATGAAGGAAGTCGCCTGGGTCCGCTGCCGCCACTCCGCTGCAAATCTCTTGCGACTTCTCTTCTCGATCAGCATCATGCTGCCTGCAGTGAATGCAGCAAATCCACCAAAGAGAACCAGCGAGCGAAGATCGCCATTTGGGGGAATATGTCCGACGGACCAGATGAGGAAGCCCCACAGCACAGGGTGGCGAGTAATTGCCACGATCGCCCCGGGGTTGCTTGAGCCTCGGCGCGCAGTGGTGGAAAAAGGGTTGCGGCTGAGAAGCCCCGCCAGAACGAAGAACAGCCCCACAGGCGCCGCAGCCAAGGTGACCCATCCCTGCCAAGCGGCAGTGGCCCACAGCTCGATATAGTCGAGCGCAAATGCGGCATAGAAAAGCCAGCTGAGGGCCAGAAGTGAGACGGCCGAATACAGACCGATATAGAGCGCATGTCCAAGGCGCGCCACCAGGCGCTCGCGGACACCGGGCGTGGCGGGGATCGAATGCAAGGCGACGAAGACAGTGAATGCGGTCAGAAGCTGCGTCATCTCTCGGCTCTCATCTGGATGCCCGCCAGCTACTGCTGCAGGAACAGAACGGCGGCAATGGCAACCGAGATCACGACGGCCGACATTGCGCTGTAGCCCTGCAACACCCCCATCTTCCTGAGTGCGATAGCGAAGGCGACGATAATGGGCGCGGCAAGCGCGAGGCCGACTTGGGCATCAGTCATGTTGAAGCTTCCTTTCCTTTCCCACTGTAGTGCCCAATCCCTCCTCGTCTTTGCGTTTTGGCAAAGAGCAGCCATCTCCTGTCCTGCATTCTCGCTATCAACGATTTGGAGATGACGAATGGCGGATGTTGCGGCTTCACAAGTGGAGGCACAGGACGAGGGAGGAGATCTTCTCCTGTGGATCCTGGTGTGGAGCGAGCTTGCCACCTTCGGGGTCCTGTTCTGCGCATTTTTGACGGTGTCGCTCTTTCAGCCTGCTGAATTTGCCCTCGGCAAGCTCCAGCTGTCGCCGCGGATCGCTGGCTTCAACACCGTTGTTTTGATCGCCAGCAGCTGGACGGCGGCGCTGGCCGTGCAAGCCGGTGCCGCGAGGCGCCTGCAACAAATCTGCCTGACTGCAACCGCAAGCCTCGGGCTCGGCTTCGTTGCCGTCAAACTGTTGGAATACGGTCAAGAGATCTCGAAAGCGGCCGATCCGGCCTTCGGCTCGTTCTTTGAACTCTATTTTCTCATCACCGGGTTTCACCTGGCACATGTTGCTTTCCTGGCTTTGATTTTGATCCTCCTTGCCTGCCGGCCGCGCCAGTCGGACGTCGTCATGGCCACCACCATCTGGCACGTCGTCGACCTGATCTGGCTGGTGATGTTCCCCCTTCTTTATCTCGGATGATCGATATGACCCCAAAGCGTAGGTCTTCCCGTCTCTTCGTCAGTGCCAGTTGGGTCCTGATGCTGGCGATCCTTGGCGCTCTTACCGCTGCGCAGTGGAAGCATCAGCCGGTGCCTGTGACGGTTGTCGGGTTGCTCCTCGTGTTGACCGTGATCAAGGCCCGGCTGATCGTTCTCGATGTGATGGGCCTTCGCGGTGTCCGCCCCGCCACCGCTGCCGCCCTCTTGGCCTGGCCGGGCTTCTTTGCGATCGCCGGCCTCGGCCGCGCTCTCGGCGCCATCTGGATCGGCTGACAGCCTTGTGCAGCACCAGCAGCAACCGCTCCGTTGTTTGCCAAAACACAAAGAAGCGGCGCGCCAAAACCCGCAAGTACATCACGCCCACGGGATCGAAATCACATCGCATCGGTGGCACGACGCAACATGCCTGCTGGAAGAACCCGGCGGGTGGAACGAAAGGACCTCGGCATGTCAGAACGCCTGACAAAGACCGGAGCACGCAATGTCTTCTACGGCGGCTCCGCCTTCTTCTTTGCGATATTCCTCGGGCTGACGGCGCACAGCCACTACTACATGCGCACGGTCTCCACTGATGAGTCCACCCTCACCGTGGCCGTCGCCCGGGGAAAGCATGTGTGGGAAAAAAACGCCTGTATCAACTGCCACTCGATCCTGGGTGAAGGTGCGTATTTCGCACCCGAGCTTGGCAATGTCTGGGTCCGCTACGGCGGTCGCGACGATCCCGACGGCGCGCGAGAGACGCTGAAGGCGTGGATGGCCGCCATGCCGACGGGCATCGAGGGACGCCGACAGATGCCGCAGTTCAATCTGACCGACCAGGAACTCGATGACCTGGCCGATTTTCTGGAATGGACGAGCCGCATCAAGACGCAGAAGTGGCCACCCAACGACGCCGGCTGACCTTTAGGCAAGGAAAAGACAATGAAATATCAAACTCAAAAGGTCGCGATGCTGTATTTCTACGGCGCCCTCGGCCTCTTCTTCGCTCAGGTCCTCTTCGGCGTTCTCGCCGGAACGATCTACGTGCTGCCCAACACGCTCTCCGAGCTCCTGCCGTTCAACATCGTGCGAATGATCCATACCAATGCGCTGATCGTCTGGCTGCTGATCGGCTTCATGGGCTCCACCTTCTATCTTCTGCCGGAGGAGGCGGAGACGGAACTCTACAGTCCCAAGCTTGCCATTGCGCAGTTCTGGATCTTTCTTGTCGCCGCCGCGGTCGCCGTCGTCGGTTACATGTTCAAGATCCACGAAGGCCGCGAATTTCTCGAGCAACCCTTCATCATCAAGGTCGGCATCGTCGTTGTCTGCCTGATGTTCCTGTTCAACATCACCATGACTGTCTTGAAGGGTCGCAAGACGGTCGTCACCAACATCCTGATCTTCGGGCTTTGGGGCGTGGCGATCTTTTTCCTGTTCGCCTTCTACAACCCGGCAAATCTCGCGCTCGACAAAATGTACTGGTGGTATGTGGTCCATCTGTGGGTCGAAGGCGTCTGGGAGCTGATCATGGCGTCTATCCTCGCCTACCTGATGATCAAGCTGAACGGCATCGACCGGGAAGTTGTCGAGAAGTGGCTCTATGTGATCGTCGGTCTTGCGCTCTTCTCTGGCATTCTTGGCACCGGTCATCACTTCTACTGGATCGGCGCACCGGGATACTGGCAGTGGATCGGGTCGCTGTTTTCCACACTTGAGGTGGCACCGTTCTTCACCATGGTGATCTTCACATTCGTGATGACCTGGAAGGCAGGCCGCAAGCATCCGAACCGGGCAGCGCTCCTGTGGTCGATCGGCTGCTCGGTCATGGCCTTCTTCGGCGCCGGTGTCTGGGGCTTCCTGCATACGCTGTCGTCGGTGAACTACTACACCCACGGCACCCAGCTTACGGCAGCGCACGGCCACCTCGCCTTCTTCGGTGCCTACGTCATGTTGAACCTTGCGGTGATGGCCTATGCCGTGCCGGAAATCCGCGGCCGCGCGCCTTACAACCAGATGCTCTCAATGGTCAGCTTCTGGATGATGTGCACGGCCATGTCGGTGATGACCTTTGCGCTGACCTTCGCAGGCGTGCTGCAGGTCCATCTGCAGCGGGTCCTTGGCGAGAGCTTCATGGACGTTCAGGACCAGCTTGCACTCTTCTACTGGGTTCGGCTCGGATCAGGGGTGTTCGTCCTGATCTCGGCTCTGATCTTCCTCTGGGCGCTGTTCGTTCCAGGTCGAGAGCGCGTTCCCGCCGCCTTCACGACCATTCCGGCCGAATGAGCGATGTGGCCCCGGATGTCCCGGGGCCACACGCCTTTCAAAAAACAAGGATTGGAAAAAATGACTTTCCCTTTGTCTCCCAATGTCACCAGCCAGACGCTCGTGCCGCACTACATCGCAGCCGGGAATGAGTGTGAGCTTTTCGAGATGGCCTGGACGCGCAAGCTGCCGCTCTTGCTCAAGGGCCCGACGGGCTGCGGCAAGACGCGCTTTGTCAGCCACATGGCAGCACGGCTCGACCTGCCGCTATCGACGGTCTCATGCCACGACGACCTGGCCGCTGCCGACCTCACCGGGCGCTATCTCCTGAAGGGTGGCGATACTGTCTGGATCGATGGACCGCTGACGCGCGCCGTTCGCAATGGCGGGATCTGCTATCTCGATGAGATCGTCGAAGCGCGCAAGGACGTCGCCGTCGTTCTGCACCCGTTGACGGACGACCGCCGGATCCTGCCCCTGGAGCGCACAGGCGAGACCCTGCAGGCGCCGCCCGAGTTCATGCTCGTGGTGTCCTACAATCCAGGCTACCAGAGCATCCTGAAGGCGCTGAAGCCTTCCACGAAGCAACGTTTCATCGCGATTGAATTCGATTTCCTGCCCAAGGACCAGGAAATCGCGATCGTTGCCGCCGAAAGCGGGCTCGAACCGCGGCATGTTGCGCCGCTCGTCAACCTCGCCCACCGGTTGCGCGCAATGAAAGGCCATGATCTCGAGGAAGGTGTTTCCACGCGTTTGATGGTCTACTGCGCAACATTGATCGGCAGCGGCTTGAACCCGCAGGACGCGATTGCTGCGGCGATGATCGAGCCGCTGACGGATGATCCCGATGTCCGTCAGGCCCTGTGTGAGGTTGCCAAAGCCGTTTATCCTTGAGGGCATGACATGTTCGAGTTCCTGGAACTGGAAGAAACCGTCGGCAAGACATGGCATCGCCTTGTCGGGCAAACCCGCAGCATGCCGCGCTACCCTGGACATGCCGTCGCGCTCGACGACGTCTCGGCCGTCCTGGCGTCGTGCTTTCGCGGCTTTGGCGGCGAAAGCACGTGCCAGTTGGTTCCGGCAGCGCAGAAGACATCTGGCCACCGGCTGAAGCTGCGCCAGCTCGTTGGACTTGGCGAAGAACGGGTGGCCCGGGTCGGGCGAGACTTTGCCCGCATCATGTTGCCTGCCGAAATCGACTTGTTTCCAGACCGCGACCTCAACCGCAAGCTCTATGTCTGGCTCGCCGCTTATCTCGCGGTGGCACCGGCGCGCGCGATTGACGGGGACGATCCTCTGGCGGTTGATCGTCGCCGGCTGGATCGGGCCGAGGAAACGGTTCGCGAGGTGCTAAAAGCATTCCCTGGCTTACAGAACAGCTATCGGCGTCTTTGCGGCGCAGTGCTGGCGCAGCGTCGGCGGGGAAGGCTTCCGCCTGTAGAGCAACTGATCGAGAACCGGATCCTCAGCGTTCTGCGTCAAGCCGCGGGGCTGCAAGATCCGCTTCCCACGTCGATCTTCCCGCGCCGGTCGCCACCTGGCTACCAGCCGATGATGGACGTGCCGCTCTGGCCGGAGTTCTTCAATACGGGTGAGACCGCACCTGCCGATGCCGATACCGACGGGCCGCTTGGCGATGCCAGCACCCCGGCTGGCGGCAAGCGCTTCGTTGCGCAGCGGGAGGCGGTGGACGACAGGCGCGACCAACGCAGCCCCTTCATCCTGAACCGCTTTGAGAAGATTCTGGCGATGGCCGAGATGGTCAATGTCGACCGCCCCACCGATGACAAGGACGACGAGGATGGCAAGGCAGCCGACGACCTCGACGACTTGGTCCTTGGGCGCCGCCGTGAACGACCCTCCTCCCGCTTCCGCTTCGATCTCGATCTTCCGCCGGAAATGCTCGACACGAACCGCATTGATGCGGAACTGAGCTATCCAGAATGGGACTATAGAAAGGCAGCCTATCTCAAGAGCTACTGCCGGGTGCTTGCTGCACCGGCCTCCGAAACCGGGGATGTTCTGGAGGCGAGCGAAGACACGCGCCAGCTGGTAAAGAAGGTGCGCCGCCAGTTCGAACTCCTGCGTCCGCGCCACGAGCTCCTGAAGGCGCAGCTGGACGGCGCCGAACTGGACATGGATGCAGTGGTCCGCGCCCGAACCGATCTGGTGGCAGGCGGCCAGGGATCCGACCGCATCCATCTGACGAGCCGGCCGCAGACACAGGACCTTGCGGTGACGATCCTCGTCGATGTTTCGCTATCAACGGATGCCTGGGTCGACAACCGGCGGGTGCTCGATGTCGAGAAGGAGGCACTTCTGGTCCTGGCGCAAGGACTTTCCGCATGTGCTACCGATTACTCCATCCTCACCTTCACATCGCGCCGCCGCTCATGGGTCCGTGTGGAAACGGTCAAGGGGTTCGACGAAACCATGGGAGCGGGGGTGGAGAGACGGATCGGAGCCCTGAAACCCGGCTATTATACGCGGCTTGGCGCCGCGTTGCGCCATGCATCGGCGGAGTTGCAGAAGCGGCCGAACCGCAGCAAGTTGCTGCTCGTGCTGACGGATGGCAAACCGAACGACATCGACCACTACGAGGGTCGCTTTGCGCTTGAAGACAGCCGGCGTGCCGTTCAGGAGGCGCGAAGGCAAGGCACCCATGTCTTTGCCGTAACCGTCGATCGCGACGCCCAGTCCTACCTTCCCATCATGTTCGGCCGCAATGGCTTTGCCCTGGTGGGCGACATCTCCAGACTGCCGGCCGCCTTGCCGGCCATCTATCGCGGCCTGACGACGTAGGGGAGGCATGGCCGCGAGGAGGGCCTGGCAGGATATCCCCCTGCCGGGCCCTTTTGCCATGCCGCAGAGGATCCGGCAAAAATGTCCATGACAGTGCAGAAGGTCGCTAACCGGAAGGCGGACACCAGTGAATCACGTCGTTGTTTGTTGTGCCGCAACGTCTCAGATCAAGGCATGAGCCTATGGTAACTCTGGAAAGATACGGCCGGCTTTCCGTCGTGATCAACCAGGCCTTGGAAGAAGACATGTCAGATATACAGATCCCGCTTATCGACGTCCGCATTATCCCACCGGCAGAACGCCATCCTCGCATCTTCGACCTTCTGACGTCACTGGCACCAGGTGGAGTCATGCACGTTGCAAGCGATCACGATCCACGTCCCCTGCACTACCAGATTGCAAGCCGCTACCCGGAACAGTTTGACTGGGCTTACCTCGAAGCGGGACCCGACACCTGGCGGGTGGAGATCACCCGCGCCCAGGCTTCCGGCTGCGACTGCTGCTGCGGACACTGACGGAGAGCGTACGATGGCCGGTGCCTCCATCTCGCGGTGGACGATGTCCTATTTTGCGGCCTCCCTTGTCTTTCTGGTGGTGGGGCAAGCACTGCTGGCCGGGGGCTTCGGCTACCCGGTTCTGCCGGTTGAGGCACCGGAAACTCTGGTGATCGTTCATATTCTGGCGGTCGGCTGGCTGGCGCTGCTGTTTTGCGGCGCTCTCTTGCAGTTCGTGCCGGTTCTGGCAGCCGCGCCCCTGTTTTTGCCCGGGCTTGCAGCGCCTGCCCTGGTTCTGTTGGTCATTGGTCTCGCGCTCCTCAACTGTGGCTTCCTCAACCTCGCAGGCTATGTCGACCACGGACTGGTCCTCCTGCCGATCGGCGCGGCATTGCTGGCGACTGGTTTTGGATTGATCGTAACGATGATCGGAGGAACGCTTGCCCGGACAGGCTCCTTGTCGCTCCCGGCGCAATTTGTCGCCCTCGGGCTCCTCGCACTGACCGCAGCAGCAGGCCTCGGCGTTGCCTTTGCGCTTGAGCTTTCGGGACTGGTCGATGTCGAGACCCTTCATGGGCTCCTCCCGGCGGGCGTCTCTCTGCATGCCTATTTCGGCATGGTTGGTTGGATGAGTGCCAGCGCCTTCGGCGTCAGCTATCGCCTCCTGACAATGTTCCTTCTGTCTCCAGAAACTGAGCGTGCTACGACGTGTTCAGCCCTTGCACTTGTTGTCCTGAGCGTCGCCGTCGCCAGTATTACGTTGATCGCACTCGCGCTTGGGAGCTCCCGAGCGGAACCGGTTTACCTACCCTTTGTGCTCGCCGCCGGTGCCGGCCTGATCTTCGGCTACGACGTCTTGACGATTTTCCGCGCACGCAAACGCAAGGCGCTCGAACTCAACAGCATCACCAGCGCTCTGGCTGTGGCTTTCTTGATGCTTGCCATATTGCTCTACCTGCTCCTGCTATTTACCGGTCAGATTGAAGATCGGATCGGAGCGCTGGTCTATCTTGTCTGTTTCGGCTGGCTTTCACTTCTGGGCCTTGGCCAACTCTATAAAATCATCGCCTTCTTGACCTGGTTGGAATGTTACGGTCCGGTTCTGGGACGGACACCGGTTCCAAGGGTGCAGGAACTTGTCTGCGACGGTCGGGCGTCGAACTGGTTCTACCTCTACGCCGCCGCTGTCTGTGTGGCAGTGGTGGCACTTCTGCTGGAGGGTTCCTTTGTCTTTCGCGGTGCTGTCCTTGCCCAGACGGTGGCGGTGATCGGCCTGACGGTGGAATTTGTCCGGACCCGCCGGCTGTTTTATGTTTCTGTACAAGAAAGCAAGCTGGATGCGCAGCGACACCCGTCGCTTTTTCTGCCAAACTCAATCGAAAGGAGCTGACCCCGATGGGAGAGTACAAGACATTGGACGTCCGACCGATCCTCAGCTCAGGTGGGGAACCCTTCCAGGCGATCATGAGTGCAGTCGCGGATCTCGCGCCTGGCGAAGGTCTAAAACTGATCGCACCGTTTCAACCCCAGCCCTTGTTTTCCGTGATGGACCGACGTGGCTTTACGTACGAACTGGAGGAATTGCCCGGTGGCGCATTCGAGGTTCGATTTACACCGAAGTGCGTGGCTCCTCCCATTGATGTGTCTCCGCATGCCGCTTCGCCCGATCTATGGCCAGATCCCTCTGTCGACCTTGATCTAACCGATCTCGACCCACCGGAGCCCATGGTGCAACTGCTGGCGGAGGCCGAGCGGCTGGATGCCGGGGAGGTCATCTTTGCCATCCTGTCGCGCGAACCGATTTTTCTCTATCCCGAGCTTTCCCAAAGGGGACATCAGTGGGTCGGAAATTTCGATGCCAGCGGCGCATTCTACCGCATCATGATACGCGTTGGGTCGAAGGTCCCCTTGCCATGAGCAGCAAAGCAGCAACGCTCGTCGAGCGTATAAGAACCAGATTGAAGGACGTCATCGACCCGGAATTGGGTCGCGACGTCGTCAGCCTTGGCCTGATCTATGAAGTGGACGCGACCGATGCAGGCGTCGTGCACATCAGCATGACCACGACGACCATCGGCTGCCCTGCCGCCGTCTTTCTCGTCGGCGCGGTTCGCTTTGCCACCGCGTCCGTTACGGACGTGCAACACGTCGAGGTGCACCTCACCCATGAGCCGCGATGGACACCGGAGATGATGTCCGTCTGAGGCCTCACCGGTGCAGGCTGAGCAACAGAATGAAGGCCGCCCTCACAGGCGGCTTCGGATGCATTGTCGATATTGTTGATACGGTGCCTGCCGCTGGCACTGAGATCAGACCATCTTTCGTCGGACCATGGCCAGCATCGGGCCGTACTCCAGCAGATAGAGGCCGAAGGCAGTCAACCAGGCGAGACCGGAGGCGGCATAGAGGGTTTGTGCATGATCCGGCAATATATCTGCCGCCGGTCGCAGCAAGGCAGCCAGCACGATTGCCGCGTAGACCGCCGTTGTGGTGCGCGAAGCAGTCAAGACGCGGCCGGTATGTCCGCGCGTTGCTCGCGTCATCACCGCCAGCATCATTGAAGCAATGGTGCCGACAGTCAGAACATGCAGGGCGGCCATCGGCGACAGGAGCCCGAGAGCTGCGAAGGCGATGCCGAGGAAACCGAGCGGCACAAAAAGATATGCAATGTGCAGGATCGTAATCAGGTGCTCAGACAGCGTCGTCCACCCCCGCCAGCGTGTCAGCCGCATCAGGTGCAGGAGAAAGGCTGCTGTCGCCAGCGTCGCCACGACAGGTCCCTCCGAAAGCAGTCCCCAGGCTGCCAATGCTGAGATCCCTGCTGTGATAGCGATGGTATCCATGCGCCCGTAGGAGGCGGGGAAATCGGTCCGTCCCATCTTGTTGATCCAGTTGCGGGTAAAGCTTGGAATGATCCGCCCACCGATGATGGTCACAAGTGCCACATAGGCTGAGACTGCAAGCCTGATCGCCAGGTCCGGATCGCCACCGAGCACGACCTGCAAGTGGAACAGGATATTGCCCAGCGACAGTGCAACAAGCCCGCCAATCACCTTCAGGTCCTTCCACTTGCGTCCGGCCACCACCTCCCGCACGCAGATGGCAAGCAG
This sequence comes from Pseudorhizobium marinum, assembly GCF_000705355.1. Classification (NCBI taxonomy): domain Bacteria; kingdom Pseudomonadati; phylum Pseudomonadota; class Alphaproteobacteria; order Hyphomicrobiales; family Rhizobiaceae; genus Pseudorhizobium; species Pseudorhizobium marinum. Next base: position 475 of record NZ_JMQK01000027.1, on the reverse strand, counting down.
CACAGGCAGGAAGAGGCTGTCGACAACGGCGGCGGCTTCTGCTCCGATCACACCTGGAACGAGGAAGACCAGTCTTCCCGCAACCCAGATGCAAAACAGAAAGAACAGCGGCCAGCCGGAGACCGGTAGTCGTCCTGTCCAGTTGGGAACCGCGGTCAGCAGGAAGCCGGCCAGCACAGCCGATGAATATCCGAACAGCATTTCATGAGCGTGCCAATATGCCGGCCCATAGTCCGTGGCGACCGCTATCGCTCCGCCAAGGCTCAAAAGCCAGAGCAGCATGGCAACCACCGCCCAGATTGCAGCGGCGAGGAAGAAGGGGCGGAAGCCATAGGAGAACAGCACCGGGGCGGTCTGCGACAGGCCGCGCGGAACACCGCCCTTCCTCGCATGCCGAATGGAGTCAAAGGTCATATGCTTGGTCCTTCTGTTTGACCGTCGTCTAAACCAGCGCCCTTCGTGTCTCTTTGTCATT